>JBLHMX010000022.1:0-21718 GCA_047622625.1 Paracoccaceae bacterium
GCCGTACGCACCGCTTACTTACCCCCATGTCGATATGCGGACAACTGGGCGTCGCGCAGCCGAGTTATTGCATCAAACGATGCAGGGCGAAATCAAGCCCCGGACGCTGTGTGTGCGCCGCCCAATGTTGGAAGAGGTCAACGGCGGGCGAACAGATATTGGCCCGATGATCGATCGTCATACGAAAGCCCGCGCATACGAAACGCAGCGTGATATCTTTGCAATTAGCATTAACGGCGGCTTTGCCAGTGCCGATATCTCAGAAGTTGGACCAACGGTTTTGGTGACCTATCAGGGTGAAGTTGCCCGACCCCTGAAAATTGCAAATGAACTTGCCGATGACATTTGGGGCCAGCGTCACCAAGTTTTGAACGACTATTTAACCGCGCAAGCGGCAGCGGACATCGCGGCAGGCTGGGGCATTTCTGACGGCCCACTGGTGATTGCAGATTACGCCGACAACCCTGGTGCGGGCGCTTATGGTGATAGCACGTCACTACTGGAAAGATTGCTGGCGGCAAAACTGACAGACGCTTGTTTTGGCCCTTTGGTTGATGCCCAAGCCGTAAGAACCTTGTCAAAGTCAACGATTGGCGCGCGGGTTCAAATTTCAATCGGTGGTCACACCGCACCTGATTTTGGCGGTGGTCCGATCGAGGTCGAAGGCACGATTATGTGGCAGGGTGAAGGCCTGTTGACAGGAGATGGGCCAATTTTAGGCGGGCTGGAACGCGATTATGGCCCAACTGCGGTTTTGCGCGTTGGTGGTGTGGATATATTAATCGTGACAATTCCTGACCAGATGCGCGACTTACAGCAGTTTCGTACTTTTGGAATTGACCCCGCAAAAATGCGCGTTGTTGCGTTAAAATCCATGCAACATTTTCGCGCAGCGTTTGAACCAATCGCCGGGAAGATTATCGTTTGCGATAGCGGGGCGCTTTGCACAACACAGTACAATTTACTTCCGTACGAAAATGTCCCGCGACCTATCTTTCCGCTGGACGAGATCTAAAATCGCGCTGAACACCAACATCTTAGCGACGAACTACTCGGCTGGCACAGCGATCATAGTGCCGACGGATCGTTTTGCGCGCTTTTCACCAAGCATCAACATTGCGGGTGTGACCAACAAAGTTAGAACCGTCGCAAATACAAGCCCGCCCGCGATAGCGCTGGAAAGTTCGGTCCACCACTGGGTCGACGGTGCGCCATAGATGATTTCGCGCGTAAAGAAATTGATGTTCAGACCAATCACCATTGGCAGCAATCCAAGCGCCGTTGTCACCGAAGTAAGAACCACGGGCCGCAAGCGTTGCGCGCCTGTCCGCAAAGCGGCTTCAAGTGGCGAAAGCCCATCCCGTTTCAACGAATTGTAAGTATCAATCAAAACGATATTATTGTTCACCACGATGCCAGCAAGGGCAATAACACCGATACCCCCCATAACGACCCCAAAAGGCCGCCCTGTAATCATCAGCCCAAGCAAAACACCTGCGACGGAAAACACGATCGCTGACATGACAACAAATGCCTGCCAGAAGCTGTTAAATTGCGTTAACAAAATTAGAAACATCAGGCCAATTGCGGCGCCAAATGCACCAACAAGGAAGATCATGGCTTCGGCCTGTTCTTCCGCCTCGCCACCAAACTTGATCGCAACGCTTGTCGGAAGAGTAAGGGTTTCGATCTCGGCTTGGAGGGCAAGGATTTGGTCGTTCGCCAGCATGCCTGGCGCCACATCAGCCGAAATCGTTATGACACGCGCCTGATCGACACGGGTGATAACACCACTTCGCGGTACAGGGTCAAATGACACAAAATTGGAAATCGGAACGAGGCCGGCACTGGTTGGTACGCGCAAGCTTTCAAGTTCGGCAAGCGTGCGATCCACAGCAGGGAACCGCACAACGATATCGACCTCGCCATCGGCATCTTCAGGCCGGTAGTTGGCAACGTTGATGCCTTGGGTCAACAATTGGATCGCCTGCCCAAGAAGCGCAACATCGGCACCGCTGCGTGCGGCTTCAGATCGATCCACGGTGATCGCCCATTCAACGCCGGGCGATGGGCGGGTTTCGACAACATCGATAAATCCGCCAATGCGGTCCATTGCGGTGGTAATCATCAGAACCGCCGCATTTTGATCCACAACGGAATTGGATAAGACTTCCATGTTCACAGGCTTGCCGCCACCCGGACCACCCGCATCTGTTTGCACTTGTACGTCAATGCCCGGAATTGTTGCCATGTCCGCCCGTATGTCTTCGGCGATCAATGCAACTGGCCGCCGTGTATCCCATTCTGCCAACTCAAGCTGAAGTGACCCGATCGTATCGCTGCCTTCGTTCCCAGAACCTGACTTCGCGTAGATGCTGGCGATTTCAGGATAACCTGCCAGCTTTGTTTCTACCTGCTGAACAAGCTTATCTTGCTCATAGATCGAAAAATTGTCTTTCGCGCGCACTTCAACTTGCGCGTAATCGGGCTCAACATCCGGAAAGAATGTCAGCCCATTGCCAAGCGAGCCATAGGCCACAAAAGATGCTACAAGCGCCATGACTGCAAAACTGAGAGTCCTAAATGGACGCAGAAGCGACCATTGCAACACGCGCACATAGCCCCCCATAAAACCGGTCATAGTGCGCGGGTCACCACGTTCAGCGGCATAAAGCTGGGCCTTTGACTTGGCCGATTGCTTTTGTCTGCGACCGATCAATCCGCCCATGACAGGGATAAAAACAAGCGCCATGAACAAAGAGGCCGAAAGTGTGAAGATCACGGTTATCGGCAGAAATTTCATAAATTCGCCGACCGTGCCCGACCAGAAAAGCAGCGGGAAGAATACGCACAGCGTTGTGGCCGTTGATGCAATTATCGGCCATGCCATGCGTTTGGCCGCTTTGGCGTAAGCATCCTTTGCGGTGTCACCATCATTCAAATTTCGGTCGGCAAGTTCAACGGTCACAATCGCCCCATCGACCAACATCCCGACCACAAGGATAAGCGAGAAAAGTACAACGATATTCATGGTAAAGCCCATGAAATACAGCCCGGCAACCCCAGTTAAGAAGGCCCCGGGGATCGCCAAACCAACAAGCAAGGCGGACCGCAAACCAAGGGCGTAAACCACCACAATCATGACAAGAATGATTGCGGCAATCACGTTTGCTTCAAGGTCGGACAGCATCGATTTGACTTGTTCGCTTTCATCCAGTGTGAACCTGATCTGCACACTTGCAGGCCAATCAGCCCGCGCCTTTTCAATCGTTTCACGCACTTCGGCGACTGTTTCGATAATGTTGGACCCAACCCGTTTCTTTATTTCCAACGCAAGTGCGGGTTGCCCATCGATCCGGGCAAATCCAGTTGGGTCTTCAAAGGTTCGCCGTATCGTTGCCACATCAGCAAAGGTCACGACCGTTTGCCCACGCACAAGCACAGGCAGCTCCATAACATCGGCTAGATTTTCGATCAAACCGGGAACTTTCAGAACAAGTCGCCCTGCCTCGCTTTCGATGGCCCCTGCTGCGATTAACTGATTGTTACGGGTGATCGAATTAATCAGTTCGTCGAACGTAATATTATATGTTTCAAACACTGTCGGGTCGATCAGCACCTCCAAAAGCTCGGTGCGCTGCCCGCCAACCTCCACTTCAAGAACACCACCAATTGCTTCGATATCGTCTTTCAGATCGTCAGCAAGTTTATTGAGCGTCCGTTCCGGGACCGGCCCAGATAAGATCACCGTCAGGATTGGAAAAAGGGCGGTGTTAATCTCGGTAACTGTCAGCCTTGCGTCTTGTGGCAAATCGTTTTCGGCCTTATCCGCAGCCTCGCGAACTTTATCCAACGCAGCGTCAGCGTCAAAACCCGGTTCAAATTCCAACTGAACACTGGCATGGCCTTCGCTGGCGGTCGCAGTCATCGATTTCAATCCGGTGATCGACGCAAACTCGGTTTCCATCGGGCCAATCAAGACGTCTTCGGCATCTTCAGGCGAGATACCATCAAGACTGGTAGATATATACACAATCGGTATTGGGATTTCCGGATTGCTTTCTTTGGGGATCGCCGTGTAGGCGAACGTGCCCACAGCCAGCAGGAAAACCAGCAGCAATTGAACCACTTTGCTGCGATTAAATGCGGCCGTTATCAGCGTGTTCATTGCGATACCTCGGCGATTACCTCGGTCTCAACCGGGCGCGGATCAACCAGATCGCCTGCATTTACAAAGCCTTGGCCGACCGTGATGATCTGTGACGTTTCTTCAAGACCGGTTACCCAAATTCCGTCCGTTTGCGCGCGCACAATCGAAATCGGAGAAAAGGCGACGGTGTTGTCTGGATTGACGGTTTTAATGCCCAGATCGCCATTCGATCCAAGCGACAAGATCGCCGGCGAAATAAAGTGACCACGCGCTTTCCCCGTTGGAATTGCGATGCGCGCACTTAGGCCCGCTGGCATTTCGCTTGCGGGATTAGCAACCGTAACTTCGACCCGGAATGTGCGCGTTTGGCTGTCTGCATTGCTGCCGATGAAACCAACCGCACCGATGCGCGTTTCGCCTGTAATAAAAGAAACACGGGCCACCTGCCCCATCTTAATCCGCGAAAGCGCTTGTTGTGGAACCTGCACCACAACCGTCAGAGGATCGTTATCAAGAACTTCGGCAACCATGTCACCATCGTTGACGAACTCGCCTTCGTCCAAAGTCATATCGTTAAGGCGGCCTGCAAAAGGTGCCCGAATAATAGCGTTATCCAACTGTTCTTGAGCCGCGACCACAGCAGCTTCGGCGGCGGCTTTTCCAGTTCGGGCCTGAGTCACGCTGTTTTCTGTCGCGTTGCCATTTTTACGCAAGGCAACGGCCCTGTCAAAATCGCCGGTAGCCTGTTCAAGCTGAACCTTAGCCTGCAAAAGCTGCGCTTCAAGCGTAACGGAATCCAATCGTCCGATTTCTTGACCTGCTTCCACTAAATCACCGCGCTTAACCGAAACAGATTGAACCTGCCCCGTAATTTTCGCTTGAATATTTGTTGAACGATCTGGGATCGATTGGCCTTCAGCGGTCAACACCAAGTCGATATCTTGCGCGCTTGACGCAAGCACAGCCACCGCAATTGCCTTGACTGTTGTCGTTTCGGACGCTTCGTCGTTGTCAGCGTTGGGCAAAATATAACCACTGCCCATCCACCCCGCCAAGAAAATCGCAAGTAAAATAGCGATCCATTTAGAACGCCCCGCACCCGCATCTTCATCAAATTTTAGGTGTCCGCTCAGGTCGGGCAGGTCTTCTTTTGACATCGTTAGGCTCCGGAGGATTTATTTGATCGGTCAGAAAACAATCATAGGAAAAGTAGTACAGACCTCACTTATGTTCACAATTCGGATATTTCCAGACGCATCAGGCCATTAGTTGAAGAAATATGGGGCTTTTTTGCAAAACCACGCCGTATGCGGTATCCGCTTGGCAAATGCCGTGATGCGGATCAGATCGCTTTTGGTAAATTGAACCACCCACACAAAATTGTTCCCTTTATGTTCTTTCCAACCTACAGTGACTTAACGGACACCACGGGTTAGGCTGGCATCGGCGTGAACGCGACATATCTAGATAAATTGAACGACAACCAACGCGCAGCCGTGGTGTTCGGGGTTCAGGGTGATGTTTTGCCGCCACCTTTGCTGGTCATAGCTGGCGCAGGTTCAGGAAAAACCAACACGCTTGCTCATCGGGTGGCGCACCTGCTTGTCAACGGGGCAGATCCACAGCGCGTCCTTTTAATGACGTTTTCACGTCGTGCGGCCAGTGAATTGGCAAAGCGAGTGGAGCGGATTACCACACAGGCAATGGGAACTGGATACGCTGCCGAGGCACTAGTTTGGGCTGGTACTTTTCATGGTATCGGCGCGCGTATATTGCGCGAACATGCCTTGGCGATCGGGCTGAGCCCAGACTTTAGCATCCACGACCGCGAAGACAGCGCCGATCTGTTAAATCTATGCCGTCACGGTTTGGGTCTTTCCCATACCAAAAGCCGGTTTCCAGCCAAGGGAACCTGTCTTTCGATTTATTCGCGCACAGTAAATTCTGAAACGCCATTGTCTAAGGTGTTGTCAGCACATTTCCCTTGGTGCGCGGCGTGGGAAGCGGAACTGAAAAACCTGTTTGCCGCTTACGTCAGCGCCAAGCAGGATCAAAACGTGTTGGATTACGATGATTTGCTGTTGGCTTGGGCCCAAACAATGGAAGACCCTGCGTTTGCCGCGCATATTGGCGCCTATTGGGATCATGTGCTTATTGATGAATACCAAGACACCAATTGCCTGCAGGCACGTATCTTGATGGCGCTTAAACCGGATGGGCGCGGTCTGACTGTAGTTGGTGACGATGCGCAATCCATTTATGCGTTTCGGGCGGCAACTGTGCGCAATATCCTTGATTTTCCGACTGGATTTTCACCACCTGCCGATGTTTTGACGCTCGATCGCAATTACCGTTCAACCAAACCAATCCTTGATGCTGCCAATTCAGTGATCGGGTTGGCGCGCGAAAAGTTTACCAAAGACCTTTGGACGCAACGAGCATCAGCAGAAAAGCCGCGCCTTGTGACACTGGCGAACGAGGCCGATCAGGCGCGCTATATCGTCGACCGCATTTTGGCGGATCGTGAGGTTGGCCTGAAGTTGATGGATCAGGCGGTGCTTTTTCGCACGTCCAGCCATTCCGGTCAGCTGGAAGTCGAACTAACGCGGCGCAATGTGCCGTTTGTTAAATTTGGTGGGCTTAAGTTCTTGGACTCAGCCCATGTAAAAGACCTGCTTGCCATGCTTCGGTTCGCCCAAAACCCGCGCGACCGCGTTGCTGGTTTTCGGGTTCTTCAACTGATCCCGGGCGTTGGTCCCGCAGCGGCAGGCCGCATACTTGAAGCCATTGACCTTGCGCCCGACCCTTTGTGGGCGCTGGAAACTGTAGCCCCGCCGCCGCGCGCTGCCGCAGATTGGCCAAAACTTGTGACAGCGTTAACCGCCAAAACCGGATGGCCAGACATAATGGGTTTGGCGCGCGCGTGGTATGACCCGCATCTTGACCGCATCTATGAAGACGCCGAAGCGCGCCGGGGTGATTTGCTGCAATTGGAACAAATCGCATCCGGTTATCCATCGCGCGAACGGTTTTTAACCGAGCTGACACTTGATCCACCAGACGCCACAAGTGGGCAGGCTGGCGTTGCGTTGAAAGATGAAGACTACGTTATTTTGTCTACCATCCATTCCGCCAAAGGGCAGGAATGGAAATCGGTCTTTGTTCTGAATGCCGTAGATGGCTGCATTCCATCCGATCTTGGTGTCGGTTCGAGCGACGAAATAGAAGAGGAAAGACGACTGTTATATGTCGCGATGACGCGGGCCAAAGACAGCCTGACATTGGGCATTCCTTTGCGGTTTTACGTGACCCAACAAACCCGCAACGGTGACCGTCATCTTTACGCCAACCGCACACGATTTATCCCAAAAGAAATTCTGAACGATTTCGAGGCCGTTTATTGGGCCCCTTCAGTAAATGGCGACAGCCGAAGGCAAGCCCCTGCCCCAATTGATATTTCAGCGCGATTACGCGGGATGTGGCAATAGGGGTTTTTTGGGTTCGCCCTATGATGCCTTAACCCAGTCGCCGTATTTTTCCCGCAACAGTTTCAATTTCGGATCAATGTGGCGCACACAAAATGGCCCGTTGGCATTCTTTGCACCGTAATTCGTGAACGTGTCGTCTGACGCCTTGAACGCGACGTAAGGCAAAACCTGCGTGACCAAGGGCTTGGAAAACTCGCTTTGCAGCCGCGTTAATGCGGTTTCGGCGGCCTCAGACTGCGCCGCCGAAAACACATAAATAGCACTTCGATATTTGTCGCGCATCTTATGGTTGGACGTGCTGGAATGGGTACGCAAGTGAATTTCGATTAGAACCTCCAACGGGATTTCGCCAGGATCAAACCAAACCACGACTGCTTCAGAAAAGCTGTCGAACGGGAGAGTCGATTGAATGTAACCCTGTGAAACTTGCGAAACACCGCCAATGGCGTCAAAAACCGCTTCGGTACACCAATGGCATCCGCCGCCAAAACCTATTGTTGCCGTCATTTAGTCGCCGTGAATCTCAAGCGTTTGACCAATGGATTTGCGCTGATCCCGTGCAGCAGAACTGACAAAGCAACTGTTAGAGAGACACAGGCCAATAGTTCTTCTTCATGTGGGAAATCAAATTCGTTCATCATAATCAACGTGAACAGGATCGACGCCAAACCCCTAGGACCGAACCAGCCAAGAAACAGCTTTTCTTTCACCACAAGCCCTGTCCCCAAAAGCGACAACCAGACCGGCAACATACGAACGATTGTCAGAAAAGCCACAGCAATCAGGCCCGTAGCCCATGTCATATGGGTCAAACCGTCCGGTAACATCAACGCGCCAAAGACCAGAAACGATGCCATAGTCAAAAGCTGCCCCGCGCCTTCCATGAAGTCGCTAATAAAGTGAGCTGCATTGCAGTACGTATTACCAAAAACTGCACCAGCGACAAAAGCCGCGATAAACCCGTTACCACCAACAATATCGGCCGCCATGAAGCTTACGAATGCCGTGGACAGAAAAACAACGCCCTGAGCGCTTTTGATGATCCAATCACGCTGTTGGGCATAATCCAGTGCGCGTGCCGAAAGCCAACCAACTGCGATCCCGACTAACGGGCCAAGTACGATTTCGGCCAAAGCCATAAACGCCAACCCGTCAGTCCCATCCATAAGAGTTGACGCAAGGATCGCGCCCAGCAAAACAAACGGCAGGACCAAACCGTCGTTTAGACCACTTTCAACATTGATCGCTTGACGAATACGCTGGGGAACATCAGGGCTGGACACGACCGTTTGACCAAGTGCGGCATCAGTTGGCGTAAGCACGGCAGCAGTTAAAAGCGCGATTGCCAGCCCGTTTTCTGGTGAAATAAGAAACACAACTAATGTTCCCAAACCGATGGTCAACGGCATACCAATGACCAACATGCGCAATGGGATTGTGAACGAATTTTTCAACTGCCCAAACCGCACGTGGCTGGCGTCAGAGAACAGAACCAAGATCAACGTGATCTCGGCAAGCCCCAAGGCCGACGCGCGCAATTCTTCGGTCGATCCCAAAGTTTTGGCAATTGGCGCGCAAGAAAATCCAACAGCCATAAAGATAATTGGCAAAGTCAGAATCGTTTTGGAAATAACCTTGGTCAGTAACGAATAGATGATCGCGCTAAGCAATACGCCAAGAACAATCCATTCCAAATTTGGGCCCATATGCGCCATTATCAGCTTATACCTCTACACGTAAATTTGCCCTATTAGGGATAATATGCGAACTCTCCCTGCCTGACCATTTTTTGCAATGATCCGCCTGCGCGTCAAATCACTTGTCACATTTCGCCCTGCAAAGGCACAAGACCCGCCAAAATGGTCGGCAACAGCTCGGCCACTGTTGGGTGTACTGGCAAAGCCTGCTGCATGAACCGGTAGCTGGCACCGGTTGCCATATAATTCGACAGCACCGCAATAATCTCGTCACCAGTTATGCCAAAAACAGTGGCGCCAAGGAATTGTTCGGTTTCCCCGTCAACAATCAACCGGATCAGGCCCGTGGTTTCGCCTTCTTCTTTGGCGCGGCTGATCCCGGACATTGCGCGTTCGGCAACCAGAATATTGCGCCCGCCATTCGCTGCGTTTTGTGCATCAAACAAAGACATACCGACGCGACCAAGCGGCGGGTCGGTGAACATCGCATAGGTCATGGGGCGTTGATCGGCGTCCTCCCAATGATGAAGCGGGATCTTATCCTTGCTTGAATTTGCCAAGACAATCTCGTGATCGTGGTAACTGGTGTGGGTAAAAGCACCGCGCGCGTTTCTATCGCCCAAAGCCCAGATCCCTGGTACGTTGGTTTCCAGCTGTGCATTCGTAGACACAAAACCGATGTCAGTGGTTTGCACCCCAACAGAAGCAAGGTTAAGGCGATCACTATTAGCAGCGCGACCTGTTGCAAACAAAAGGTGCGAGCCTTCAAAACTAGATCCGTCAGCCATAAACAGAACGACACCATCTTGGGATTTTTCGATTTTCGCGATGTCAGCGTCATTGACGACCTGCGCGCCTTCGGCTTCAAGAAAACCTTGAATGATCGCTGAAACATCGGCGTCTTCGCGCATGGCCAGACGGGGGGTATTGTTGATGATCGTCACTTCCGAAGCTAAGCG
This sequence comes from Paracoccaceae bacterium, assembly GCA_047622625.1. GTDB lineage: Bacteria > Pseudomonadota > Alphaproteobacteria > Rhodobacterales > Rhodobacteraceae > UBA5972. The sequence continues at coordinate 10,295 of JBLHMX010000022.1, forward strand.
GCGGAAAATCTGACTCATTTCCAAACCGATATAACTGCCACCCACAACAATCAGATGACGGGGCAGTTCTGTCAGAGCCAGCAAACCCACATTGTCTAAATGAGGAACCGTATCCAAGCCTTTGAACGGTGGTGTAAATGAGCGCGTGCCGGTGTTCAGATAGACCTTGTCAGCTGTCAATCGTACATCGCCAACTGTCACAACAAAAGCGTCGCCATCACGACCATCAAACGCACCCCAGCCGTGGATCACGTCGACGTTTTCGGTTCCATCCAACCATGCCGTTAGCCCCGCGCGCGCGCCGTCAACCCGGTCGCGCATGCGGGCCATTGCGGCGCCAAAATTGACCGTTACTTCGCCCGTCGTAACGCCAAAATCAGCCGCCCGGCGGGCCATATGTGCCACACGCGCTGTTTTGCGCAGGGTCTTTGTCGGCGTGCAGCCTGCGTTCACGCAAGACCCGCCCAGCTTGTCACCTTCGATCAAAGCCACCTTTTCCCTGCGCCCGGCAAGTGCCACACTTAAGGAAGGTGCCGCCTGACCTGATCCGATAATGATGCTGTCATAATGCTGTGTCATATTTGATCTTTCTAGGTTCCGCAGAAAGTTTCATAAGGGCCAAAATCGTTTGGCGCTGGGCCTTCGTAATCGCTGAATTCAGGCTTTCGTTCAAAAGGCGAAGAAAGCACCGTAAGCAGTTGTTTATAAGCCTCAAAATCACCATTCACGGCAGCGTCCAGTGCTTCCTGAACTTTGTGATTACGTGGTATATAAATCGGGTTGACCCGTTCCATCGTTGCGCGCCGCTCAGTTGGTTTACCCGGATCACGCGCAACCCTTGCCTGCCATTTCAACAACCAAGCATCTAAGCGATTTGGCGTGTCAAACAGCGCCTGAACGTCGGTTGTCCCCCCACCAGTAGCCCCGGCTAAACGGCGGAAGAACATCGTGTAATCGACGTTTTCAACCTCCATCGCATTGAACAACTCGTTAACCAAATCAGCGTCTTCATCTTCAGTTGCTTGAAGCCCTAGTTTGCCACGCATGCCATCAAGCCAAGCCGCTGTATACCGTACCGGGATGCTGGTGATCTCGTCCGTGGCAAGGCGGATGGCGTTGTCGTTGTCATCCGGATCAATCAACGCAAGTAAGGTTTCAGCGAACCGTGCAAGATTCCATTGCGCGATGACAGGCTGATTGCCAAAGGCATATCGCCCGCCCGTATCGATCGAACTGAATACAGCTTTGGGATCATAGGTGTCGATAAATGCGCAGGGCCCATAATCGATGGTTTCGCCCGAAATCGTCATATTGTCGGTATTCATCACGCCGTGGACAAACCCAACCTGCACCCATTTCGCCGTCAGGCCGACTTGCGCGTCAATAACCGCTGACAGGAACGCCAAATATTTGTTAGGTACAGCCACCAAGTGTGGATAGTGGCGCGAAATTGCGTAGTCGGCCAGCTTGCGAACTTTGTCATATTCCTTGCGTGCTGCAAAAAACTGAAACGTGCCAACACGTAGATGGCTGGCCGCAACACGCGTAAGAACCGCGCCAGATTGCGGACCATCACGTTGGATGCTTTCGCCCGTTGTGGTCGCGGCCAAGCCGCGCGTGGTGGGAACGTCTAGCGCATGCATCGCCTCGCCCATCAGATATTCCCGCAGCACCGGCGCAAGGGCAGCTTTGCCGTCACCCCCACGCGAAAACGGGGTGCGCCCCGAACCTTTTAGCTGAATGTCACGCCGCACACCTTTAGCATCAGTCACTTCGCCAAGCATTAATGCGCGACCGTCACCCAATTGTTCGGAAAACCCACCAAACTGGTGGCCCGCATAAGCCTGCGCAATCGGCGTTGCGCCGTCAGGCATAACCGTGCCAGAAAACAAATCGGCCCCGTTTCTGCCGTTCAACAATGCAGGATTTATCCCAAGTTCTTTTGCCAATTCCACATTTAGAAAAAGCAGCTCTGGATTAGGCGCGATGTCGGCCTTCCAAGGTGCATAAAAGCCCTCAAGTTCCTTGGCATAGGTGTTATCAAAATTAAAATTAGGGGTTTGGATAGTCATCCTTGCACCTTTCAAAAAAGTGGAAATGTCTCAAGATGGTCAAGCAATCGCGCCGGTTCTCAAGTCGTTTCAAACGAAAAATCATCGGCATTAACGGCTTTTAGCAATCGGTCTGCATCAAGTCGAAAATCGGCAAAGACAAGCTTGCCCGCGGGATTAATCACGCTGAACCAAGGCGTACCACCGCTGCGATAGTCCTCCATAAAGCTTGGGTATTGCGCGTCTTTAGACGGGATGTCATGGCCAAATGGCACCGTTAGTTTGTATTGCTTTTGATTAAGCCGCAGCTTGTTTAACGTATTGACGTCTGCCCCTTCAAAGACGGTCTGGATCACAGCAAAACCAAAACCTTTGTCTTTAAGATTGTCGTACAGATATTTCATCGTCGGGAACCCGCGAGAGTGACAGCCCGGACACCAGTGCTGAAAACAGAAGATAATTTTATAGCCATCACCAAGGTCAGCAAGCTTCAGAGGCGCCATCTCATTTCCGTCGCCATCAATCCATGTGGCCACCCGTAGGTCAGGCGCTTGGGCGTTCAAGTTTCCAGGTTGCATCATATTTCCCTTCAATTCGGAGCGTTTTTGAGTCACCCCGACCGGACCGTCGCACAAAATCGCGCGACGGAGCGTTTCATTCCCACTTACGTGCTGTGGCTTACTCGGCCGCTTGTCGGTTCGGTAAAACCCAACCAGGGCGGATAAAGTGGCAGGTATAGCCGTGTGGAATACGTTCTAAATAATCCTGATGTTCAGGCTCGGCTTGCCAGAAATCGCCCACAGGATCGACTTCGGTCACAACCTTGCCTGGCCACAAGCCTGATGCATCAACATCCGCAATGGCATTAAGCGCCGCGTCTTTTTGGGCGTCATCCACATAATATATAGCCGAACGATAACCCGTGCCGTGATCATTACCCTGCCGCAACGGCGTGGTCGGATCGTGTATCTGAAAGAAAAATTCCAACAACCGGCGATACGATATCTGCGATGCATCAAAGGTAATCTCGATCCCTTCCGCATGGGTTCCGTGGTTGCGATAGGTGGCATCGGGAACGTCGCCGCCAGTGTATCCTACACGGGTTGAAACCACGCCGGGCAATTTGCGGATCAGATCCTGCATTCCCCAGAAACAACCCCCAGCGAAAACTGCGCGTTCATTTGCCATTAGATATCCTCCACTTGATCGATATATTCACCAAAACCTTCGGCTGTCATATCCTCGCGATGCACAAACCGCAGGGATGCCGAATTAATGCAATACCTGAGCCCTCCACGATCAGCTGGTCCATCAGGAAATACATGCCCCAAATGACTGTCACCGTGAGTTGAACGGACTTCTGTGCGGATCATACCCAGCGTGCCGTCTTTTAATTCATTCACATAGGCTGGTTCAATCGGCTTGGTGAAGCTTGGCCAACCACAGCCGCTGTCAAATTTGTCAGAGGATGCAAAAAGCGGCTCGCCCGAAACGATATCAACATAAACACCAGGCTCTTTATTCCCAAGGTATTTGCCTGTGCCCGGGCGTTCTGTTCCGCTTTGTTGGGTGACGCGATATTCTTCTGGCGTCAGTTTGGAAATTGCGTCGTCTGATTTTACAAAGGATTTCATCTTTTCCGCTCCTGGTGTTATTGCGTTGAAACTAAGATGGCATTGACCGCGTCGGATTACCAATAGCGGATGGTTATAGTTTCAATGCGTGCCAGTCCAAAACATCAGCCCCAATTATAGTTCGACGACATTTCAAATATTTGACGTAATTCCATCGGGCTGCCAGAACCGGACACAACCACAAAGGCCACGTCGCGCGCCAGATCAAGCCCCTCGACCGGGCGCAGAACGATGCCAGGAAGATAGGCCGAGCGTTCAGGCATAATGCAAACCGCGCTGCCGTCTTGCACCATTTGCTGGACCCAATCTTCGCGCTCGGAGCTAAAGCGCGGGCGCATCAGGATTTCGCGATCCATGAAATGGGCCACGATTTGACTGTGAAACTCGCAATTCAGGCGATCCATGTAGGGCTGTTCAGCCATCTGTTTTGGGCTGACAACAACTTGGGCCGCTAATGGGTGTGTTTCCGCGAAAGCCAGCATCAGATTTTCGGAATATAGCGGCTGAACTGCCAGCTTGAAATTCTGCTTTGGTTTTTGCGGCAAAAAACAACCATCGTACTTTCCTGCCAAAACTTCGTTTTCGCTTTCACCGGGTTGCATAGCGTGCACTTTGATCTCGATTGTTGGCAGCTCGCTCATAGCGTACGTCAGAAAACCGGTGATTGCCGAAGGCGCGATGGTTGCGGCCACACCTAAAGTCAAAACGCGCCGCCGCCCACGAACAGAGTTTTCGGCCAATTCACGAACGGTTTGCACGCCTTTCTCCAGACGCATAAATTCAACCTGAACCTCGCGGCCCAAGGCAGTCAGCCGTGTGTCTTTGCCATCACGATACAGCAGCGGGCCACCCAGCTCGTCTTCCAACTTGCGGATAGCTCTGGTCAAACTTGGCTGCGCCACACCACTGCGTCGCGCCGCTTCGGTGAAGTTCAGGGCATCTGCTAAATGCAGAAAGTAATTGATTTGGATAAGGTCCATAGGCACTTTTGCCCGCATTAGTTTGAAAGGACAAGCCTGACCGCTGTACGTGTCGTTTCGGACACCAAAAGATGGTGGATCACTAGTAAAACCTTCAATCGCCCCGCGGTTTAACGCTGAAAAATTGTCGGAAACCAATCTTCGCGCAATGATTGGCCAGACGTCATGCCGTGCCCCGGAAATGGCGGCGACGTTGGGCCGGGTCGTTCAATGTACCGGGCATCATCCCCAATTAACCGAAGCGAAAAAGCGCGGCGGCGATTGTTTGTGGTATTCCCGCGCGCCCCGTGTAGCGTACCATAATTGAACGCAACGGCGTCCCCCGGGGCCATTTCCCATTCTTTGATATCCATTCCTTCTGCATCAGGATCAGGAACCGCCATGTAGGTGTCTTCATCTGGATAAAAGTTGGCATCTCCCAGCCAACGGGTTGGCAAGACTGGTTTTTCCCAAGCATGACTGCCCGCAACACAGCGCAAACTATTGCCTTTCACCGCGTCCATAGGCGACCAGAAGCTCACGTTTTGAACGCCGTCTACAAAATAGTACGGCCCATCTTGATGCCACGGCGTCGCTTTCGAAGTGCCGGGTTCTTTGACCAGAACATGATCATGAAAAACCTGTACACGTTCCGACCCCATCAGATCAGCCGCCACTTCGGCAGCTGAAGATGTTCGGATCACCTGTTCAAATTCCGGTATGCGGGTCCAGTTGCAATAGTCATCGAAAAACCGCCCGCCCTCGCCCGCCATAAGGTTTTCTGACGCATAGGGGCCGGGCTCGGTCATATTTCGCTCAATCCCTGCGCGCAAAGCATCCACATGCTGTGCGAACAACCCCTTAACAAGTACAACGCCGTCTCGTTGAAATGTGTCGATATGAGTTTGCTTGATCAATGGGTTCATTTGCGTTTCCTTTGGTTTGGGTTAGGTTTACGCGAACAAAATCATAGGTTCCAATAATAGTATTTCATGATATTAATAATCTCATGCTATATCTTACTTTGCGTCAATATCAGTATGTGGTTGCTGTTGCCGACGCTGGCAGCCTGACAAATGCCGCTGCAATCTTGCATGTATCCCAACCCTCGCTGTCGGTCGCGATCTCTCGAGTCGAGGCAAGATTGGAAAACAAGGTATTTATCCGGCGCAAGGGCGCTGCGATTTCAATCACACCTTTTGGACACCGCCTCGTCGAGCAAGCCCGCGAACTTTTGCAATCTGCCAGCGCGATTGAGCAGCGTTCTGATACCGCGCGACCGTTTGTAATCGGGTGTTTTGAAGACATCGCCCCGTGGTATCTTACTAAGGCTTTAACGGCATTGCGAACGCAGTTTCCAGATATGACATTTCAAGGTCGTGAAGGCCGGTTTTCTGATCTGGCTGCAGATATTTCCGAAGGCCGTGTTGATCTGGCCCTTTCATATGACATTGGGTTTGATGGTAATTTCAATCGCCAAAAAGTAAAACAGGTTGCGCCGGTTGCATTTGTTTCCACAGGGCATCCGTTGGCAAAACTTCCGTCTATTGAGCTGCACCACTTAAAAGACCATCCCTTAATATTGTCGTCTGAAGAGCTATCCCTAGGATATATTCGGCAGCTATTTGACGAATTTGATCTGATCCCAAATGTGCAACAAAAGACAGCGTCACTTGAAATGATGCGTTCGTTTGCGGCCCACGGCGCGGGTGTTGGCATCAGTTATTCCAAACCGCCCACTGATCTTAGCTATGATGGCCAACCCCTTGTTTCGATCCCGATCCGCACACCAGAGGCGCTGACCGATATTGTCTTGATTTGGACAAACCTTGTTAAGCCTGATGCGAAAACGCAGCAGATCTTGGAGCTAATGGCGTCGATCTGAGATACAGCCCGTACTCAGCCGTTTTTCTAGTACGGCAAACCGACGTAATTCTGCGCAAGCACTGATTGGGCTTCGTGGCTGTCCCGCAGAAAGTCGATGTCAGCCTTTTGCATCTTCAAATCAAACGGCGTTTGTTCAGGAAACCGGTGCAGCATACTGGTCATCGACCAGCTAAAGCGTTCGGCTTTCCAAATACGCGCCAGTGCCTTTTGGGAATATTGATCAAGGCCCTCTGTCGAACCATGATTGTAGAAATCCATCAGCCCCGTATATAAATAGTGAATATCACTTGCGGCGGTGTTCAAACCCTTCGCACCAGTTGGCGGTACAATATGGGCCGCATCGCCGCACAGAAACAGCCGCCCCCACCGCATCGGTTCGGTCACAAACGACCGCAAGGGCGCGATCGACTTTTCAATCGACGGTCCGGTGATCAGATTTTTGGCATATTCTGCAGGAATGCGACGTCTTAGTTCGGTCCAGAACGCCTGATCCGTCCAATCATCCGGGCTGTCACTTAGCGAGCATTGAATATAATAACGACTTAGATTGGCATTGCGCATTGAACACAGCGCGAAACCCCGATCAGAGCTGGCATAGATCAGTTCGTCGTGAACGGGCGGCGTTTCTGACAGGATACCAAGCCAGCCAAAAGGATAGACCTTTTCGTATTCTCTGCGCACATCCAACGGAATAGTTTGGCGGCTTATGCCGTGAAAACCATCACAACCAGCCACGTAGTCACACGAAATGCGTCGGCTTTCCCCGGCAACCTCGTATGTCACAGAAGGTGTTGCAGTATCAGCGCCATGAATTTCAACGCTTCCAACACTAAATTCTATCTGCCCGCTCATCTTTTCGCGAGCTTCATATAGATCACGGGTCACTTCAGTTTGGCCGTAAACCACAACCGACTTGCCAGTGTGTTCTTTGAAATTAGTCGAAAACTGTTCGTCACCGTAAGAAATAACGACCCCATCGTGGACAAAGCACTCTTTATCCATCCGCCCGGCAGCACCTGCTTTGCGCATCAGATCGACAAATCCAACCTCAAGTATGCCCGCCCTTATGCGACCCAGAACATAGGCTTTAGTCTTTCGTTCTAGCACAATCGTGTCGATACCATTGCGATGAAGAAGCTGACTTAAAAGCAATCCTGATGGGCCACCCCCGATTATTGCGACCTGCGTTTTCATCTCTCGGCTCCTTGCTTGTCTGATCTTGCATTGCGACAAATGATAAGTGAAACGGCAACTCAGTATCAACCGCTGGTATTTTTGAATTGTACATCCGTGAATATATCATTTTCAATTTCCCATTCTGTCTGATCTAATCCAACCACGATGGAGGACAGCTAGTGAACGATCGCTTTGACTCAGGCATGCAAGTGCGCCGCGAGGTTTTGGGGGATGCCCATGTCGACCGGGCCGAGCTTACAAAAACGCCCTTTGATGCCCCCTTTCAACAAATGATCACCGAAAGTGCTTGGGGCGCGTTATGGGCTGACGACACGATTTCCCGCCGCGAACGATCAATGCTGACGCTTGCCCTTTTGGCGGCTACGGGAAACTTTGAAGAAATTCCAATGCACATACGCGCGACCCGCAACACGGGCGCTACGCCCGAAGACATTATGCAGGCATTCATGCATGTTGCTGTTTATGCCGGTGTTCCAAAGGCAAATCACGCGATCAAGTTGGCAAAAGAAACTTTTGCTGAAATTCAGGAAGACGATAAATGACCCAACCGGGCGATTATTGTCAGCGTGACCGCAATTGGCATCCACCGGGCTATACACCAAATTATAAATCCTCGATTGCTCGATCACCTAAGTTCGCTTTGATTAGTTTGAAGCAGTCCAGCAGCGAAATCACCGGCCCCGTTTTTGGCCAAAATGATCTGGGGCCGCTCGATCACGACTTGATTAAAAATTATGCTGGGGAAAGTGATCCAATTGGGGAACGCATCATCGTGCATGGCCGTGTTCTGGATGAAAATGCGAAGCCTGTTCCCAACACTTTGGTCGAGATTTGGCAAGCCAATGCTTGCGGGCGGTATCGCCACAAGAATGATACCTATCTTGCCCCAATAGACCCAAATTTTGGTGGCTGTGGTCGCGCCATGACTGATGACAACGGCACTTACCTTTTTCGGACTGTTAAACCGGGTGCTTACCCGTGGCGTAATACCGTTAACAATTGGCGGCCCGCCCATATCCACTTGTCAATTTTTGGCGCATCTTTCGCCCAACGTCTGATTACACAGCTCTATTTTGAAGGCGATCCACTAATCCCGATCTGCCCGATCATTCAAACAATTCCAGACCCCGATGCCATTGAACAACTAATTGCAAAGCTTGATCTCAACAACTCGATCCCGCTCGACACGATTGCCTATAAATTCGACATCGTGTTGCGGGGTCGACGCTCCACCCTGTTTGAGAACCGTCCGGAGGGGAATTAATGGCCCAAGCCCTTGAATACCTGAAAGAAACACCATCTCAAACCGCTGGACCATATGTTCATATCGGGCTTGCCCCGGGCGCTGCAGGGTTTGACATTTACGACCATGAATTGGGCCAAGTTATTGCCGGACCGAATGCAAAGGGCGAACGCATTCTGGTCGAAGGTAGCGTGATTGACGGTACCGGCTCACCGATTACGGATGTTTTGTTGGAAGTCTGGCAGGCCAATACCGCAGGCAATTACGCCCATCCCGAAGGTGGGCCGGTCGAGGACGATTTTCTCGGCTGGGGGCGAGTGATTACAGATTTTGATACGGGCGAATGGTCGTTTGAAACTGTGAAACCTGGGGTGACAATGGGCCGATCTGGCCAGATGATGGCCCCCCACATCAATTTTTGGATTGTCGCGCGAGGCATAAACATTGGGTTGAACACCCGCATGTATTTCGGTGATGAGGCCGACGCCAATGCCGCTGACCCGATCATCAGCTTAATTGATTTGCAAGAACGGCGCGCAACCCTAATTGCCACGCGCTCAGAGCGGGACAATCAAATTGTGTACAGGTTTGATATCCGTGTTCAAGGCGAAGGCGAGACGGTTTTCTTTGATATCTAAAAGCGTCGCCGCAACGGATGGACAGTCAACCTAACACCAGTGTTTGCTTTTGATAAGCGCTGTGCGATCCGCCGGGATAGGCCCACTTGCGGATGCAATTTTCAGCCGATGGTTTTCGCGTGATTTTCAAGACCGCACCCAGTTTGGTGAAAACTCTTGCTGGCACCGCGCCAAATGCACGTTATGATATGATTGAAGGAGCGGGACATTTCCGTTGCATCTAGGCATCCCTAACCGAAGGATTGGAAATTTGAGCGCCAGTGTATTTGACCATCCCTGGCTTTCTGGCCTGTTCGATGCCCCAAAAATCTCGCCCCTTTGGCAACCCGATGCCCAGATCGCGCATATCGTAAATTTTGAATGGGCCTGGACCAAAGCTTTAATCAAAACTGGCCGCACGACACCAACTCAAGGCGAAGCTGCATTAAGCGCCATTGAAAATTGGACAGCCTCCAATGAAACGTTGCGCGAAGGGGTTGCACGGGACGGCATCGTTATTCCGATTATCATCGAACAAATGCGCGCTGGGTTAGCTGATAGTGATGCAGTCCACAGCGGCGCCACCTCGCAAGATGTCATAGACACAGCTTTCGTATTGACCTTGCAAGCTATCCTTGACGTGTTCGAACACGATCTTGCCCAACTTTGCCTGACGCTTCAAAATCTGCGTGATCTGCATGGCCACAACACGATTATGGGGCGAACACGGATGCAAGCCGCCCTACTTATAACCGTTGATCACCGAATAACCGGTTGGCACAATCCACTGAAAAAACTGCTGGCTGAGCTGCCAAATGTCAGACGCACGGTGGTGCAATTGCAAATCGGCGGTGCCGTCGGTGACGGTCAAACACTGGGCACAGATTTTGCCGATGTGGCACAGTTCGTTGGCGGCGAATTGAATTTACCAGTGCCAGATAACAGTTGGCAAACAGATCGCGGTGATATCGCGCTTTTTGCAGGTTGGTTGACCCGTGTTTGCGGCGCAATCGGAAAAATTGGCCAAGACATCGGCCTGATGGCGCAACAAGGTATCGATGAAATTGAATTGGTCAATACCGGTATTTCATCAGCAATGGCGTACAAAAAAAACCCTGTGCGCGCTGAATTACTGGTGACGCTATCGCGGTTTTGTTCTGGATTGAATGGCGTGGTTGGGCAAAGCCTGGTGCATGAACAAGAGCGCTCGGGGGCAGCTTGGGGCATCGAATGGATGACCGTGCCACAAATGACAATGGTCACGGGTTGTGCCATTCACACCGCCCAAAAGGTTCTCAACGATATCACGCGAATAGGTGCAGCCAAATAAACGGGCAACTGCCAATAGCTGATGTTTCAGAGATGCTGATCCAACGGAAAACTCAAATTCGGCGGATATTTACAGCTCGTCGCATTATTGAGATATCTGAAATGTTGAAAAGAACCCGCTATTACACCGAACGTAAACGCTTTTTCTTACCAACCAGCGACATCAAACACACGGATACCAGCACGATTGTGCCACCAAACAGTTCAACCCCGCTCATCGCCTCACCTAGAAAAACCCATACCCAAATTGGCCCCAGCACACTTTCGATCAGAACCAAAAGGCTGACTTCGGCTGCGGGCAGAAACGGCGCACCCCAAGTGACAAATGCAATGCCAATGCCGATTGTGAATGCGCCCATGAACAGGATCAGACCCATATCGTAAGCCCCCAGAACAAGGCTATTGCTAAGCACGGCTGCACATAAAATGCCAAGTATGCCTGCAAACACACCACCAAGAAATGTGCCGCCCAATACGTCTGTTTTTCGTGATCACCGGGCAAGCACC
>JBLHMX010000023.1:0-21432 GCA_047622625.1 Paracoccaceae bacterium
CACTGGGGTGCTTGGGAGTTACGATTAATTGCAATATCGTTGCGCGCGGTGACTTCCTGTAAGCAGGCTGCACAGACCACGCTTCCCCCTTGCCTCGCTGATTTCAAACTGCCAAACCTTGCCTCGAAATTAGAAAAAACGAGGTTCCCATGCGCGCGATGCAAGTCACTGAATACGGCCAACCACTTGAGCTGCGTGAGATTGAAACACCGGACCCGCAACCGGGGCAGGTTTTGTTGGACATTCACGCGGTCGGCATGAATTTCGGTGATACGTTGTTGATGCAAGGCACCTATCAGGAAAAGCCATCTTTGCCGTTTACTTTGGGCATGGAAATCTGTGGTACAATTTCGGGGCTTGGCGAGGGCGTCAGCCATTTGAAAACCGGCCAGCGCGTCGCGGTCTATGCCGGGCAAGGGGGGTTGGCCGAAAAGGGTTGCTTCGACGCGCGTGCCTGTGTGCCAATTCCCGATGGGATGAGCAACGAACATGCCGCGGCCTTTTTAATTGCTTATGGCACGTCCCACGTCGCACTAGGTTACAAAGCGCACCTAAAAGCGGGCGAGCGTTTGTTGGTTTTGGGGGCTGCAGGTGGCATTGGTTTAACCGCAGTGGAACTTGGCAAACTTATGGGTGCCGAGGTTATTGCCTGCGCGCGCGGGGCCGACAAACTGGCCGTGGCCAAGGCAGCGGGCGCTGACCACTTGATCGACAGTGACGTCGATGACATTCGTGAAATCGTCAAATCCCTAGGTGGGGCTGATGTGGTTTATGACCCTATTGGTGGCGATCAATTCAAGGCTGCGATGCGGGCGTGTAATCCCGAAGCGCGATTGATCCCGTTGGGTTTTGCATCGGGCGATGTGCCGCAAATTCCTGCCAATATCTTGTTGGTCAAAAACCTAAGTGTCATCGGCCTTTATTGGGGGGGATATGCCCGCTTCAAACCTTCGGTCCTGATCGACAGCTTTACCCAACTGTTCACCTGGTACGCCGAAGGCCGTCTGAAACCGCATGTAAGTCACAGCCTGCCGCTTGAACAAGCAAACGAGGCGGTTGAACTGTTGCGCAGTCGCAAGTCGACGGGCAAAGTAGTGGTAACAATATAGCCGCCAACCTAAACAGTTATGGTGAGTTTCAAATTATTAGGAAAGAGTTTTCAGATATGGATGACCGCGAAACTATAGTTCACAGCTTGCGTGAAATCGGCTGGTCGCTTTGGGATCCCATCGGGTTAAACACCACACCCGACGGGTGGCAAGGCCAACACTTCGAGGCCGATTACGACACTTATCTTGTGACCGCCGCTGGAATGCTGAGAAATGGCGTGCCGTCGGCAGAAGTCGTGGATTACCTATTCTGGATCGAATCCAAGCACATGGGGAAAGACGACCCGGCCTTAGCCGATCAAATTCGCGAAAAGTTGCAGATCGTGGTTCAGGCAATATTGGATCACCCCGAAATTTTAGGGAATATGGAAAACTAGGCGCGGCGGCCTTTTTAAATTACCCAGCCGCATAAGCCTGTCGCACCATCGCTGCCAATTCTACAGCCAGCGGCGTTTGATTGGCGTCGGCCATATACATGTTGATGTGGATTTTTCCCAGATCGGGCAGGTTGCCGCCATGTTCGACCACGGACAGATGGCCAAGCAATGTGCCTTCGACGCAGGCGTGGACGGCTAAATCGGCACTTACACTGGCTTCTACCGTGCGCGTACTGTCGCTTTCCACCGCCATTTCCCAAGGGATGCCAGCGCCGTCTAGCGCCTGTTGCACGCCTGCGCGAAACAGGCAGGCATATTCAAACGCCAATCGTAAAGGGCGTGATTTATAGGCTGCACCGCCCTGCGAGCCCACCCAGATCAACGGCAGCGTCGCCAGCGTTTCGGCATTCTCGTTGCGCCCTTCTTCGGTTGTCAGGATCAAGTCACATTCACCCCGCCCGAACTGGCGGTGTAGGCGACGGGTGTAAGATGATATTAGTTGCACTTTGACCCGCGGGTATTCGGCGGCAAAGCGTTTCAGGACACCGGGAATATGCGGATAAACGATATCTGAAGGCACACCAAGGGTGACCTCGCCTTCGAAACTTTGGTCTGTCAGGCGGGTGTAAACCTCGTCATTCAACGCCAAAATTCGCCGCCCGTATCCCAGCAATTGTTCACCCTGCGCGGTCAGCCCTATTTGCCGGGCAGACCGGTCCAGCAAGGTTTGGTCTAGACTTTCTTCCAGTCGCTTAAGCTGCATGGAAACCGCCGATTGGGTCAGATTCAAAATGCCTGCCGCGCGGGTGACACCACCGTTTTCAGCGACAGCAACAAATGAACGGAGTGTGGTCATGTCGAGGTTTCTTGGCATATCACAAATCCTTATACTTCACGTCAAAAACATTCATTACCCTTATGGAACATAATGCGGCATATAGATCAAGTAATTTGATGAAACGCACGAATCATATCAACGCATCAAATAATTCCATGGAAAGGAACGAACCAATGACAATGATCTCAACACAAACAAAATCGCACAAACTATTCACAATCGAGGCTGTAACGAATTTCGTTTCCGACCTGGTCTTGGTGCGCCGCCAGCGCGCTGCTCTTAAATCGCTCAGCCTGTCCCAACTTGACGACATGGGCGTAAGCTGCAAGCAGGCCGAAAGCGAAGCCAACCGCCCATTTTGGGATGTTCCGGTGTTCTGGCGCGTCAAATCCTATTGATTTAGCTAAAATCAGCCCGGTTTTCAGGTGTTAAGCCTTGAAAATTGGGCATTTTTGCACAATATACCCTTATAAGAGTCGGCACACAGGCGTGTCGTTGAAGCCGCATGATGCTGGTTTCATTTTTCAGGAGGGTCCAATGGCCGAATACGAAACAATCCGGCGCGCCAGCGCTGGTGCACGCACATCCGAAATTGACGAAGGTCTGCGCGCGCATATGAACAAGGTCTACGGCCTGATGTCCGTGGCTATGGTGATTACCGGTGTGATTTCGTTGGCGATGGCGTCGATCGCGTCGACCACCGATCCAACTCAAGAGGTTGCCAAGCTTGGCAATGGCGTGATGCTAACTGATGTTGGTGCTGCGTTGTACCTTTCGGCCTTTCGTTGGGTCGTTCTGCTAGCACCTTTAGGCATGGTAATGTTTCTGGCCAGCCGTATTCACAAGCTTTCGATGGCCACGGCACAGACAATGTTTTACGTCTATTCCGGCCTTGTCGGTGTTTCGATCAGTTCGATCTTTTTGATCTATACGGGCGAGTCCGTTGCAACGACATTCTTTGTTACTGCGATCGCGTTCGCATCGCTTAGTCTTTATGGCTATACGACAAAGCGTGATCTTTCGGGCATGGGTTCGTTCCTGATTATGGGTGTGGTTGGTCTTATCGTAGCAATGATCGTCAACATCTTCCTGCAATCCGCAGCGATCATGTTTGCGATTTCGACCCTCGGCGTGCTGATCTTTGCGGGCCTTACAGCTTATGACACACAGAAAATCAAATCTGTTTATCTTGCACATGCTCAGGGTGGCGATCAGGAATGGTTGGGCAAGTCGGCGATTATGGGCGCGTTGAACCTGTACCTCGACTTCCTGAACATGTTCATGTTCCTGCTGATGTTCCTTGGTAACCGTGAGTAACCAAGCGTCACACTAGACATTCAAAGGCCGGCAAGGGAAACTTTGCCGGTCTTTTGCGTTTTTGGAGAGCCTTATGGATTTCACCGTCTACCTGCCTGCAACCACCCTTGCTGCTGTGATCAACGGCGCTTTGCTGTTCTTGATGACCGCGGGCATCGCGATTAGGCGAAACAAGGAATTAATATCATTTGGCGATGGCGGGGATGCGCGGTTTGCCAAGCGTCAGCGTGGTCATGCGAATGGGGTTGAACAAATTCCGATTGCCCTGATCCTGTTGGCCTTGGCTGAATTACAGGGCGCCCCCAGCTGGCTGGTTTGGTCTGTGGCCGTCTTGTTGTCGGTTGGCAGATTATTTCACGCCGTTCAATTCTGGTTCAAAGGCGCGCCATTTGCGTTGCGACCTACAGGTGTATTACTGACCCAAACTGCACAATTCACGGTTCTGGTATGGCTTGCAGCGGCCATTTTGTACTGAACCCTGCCTAGTGCTGGCGAAACGCTATTCGCACGACGGGGTCTTCAAACATACCGTAGTTTTGAACTCGGTCAGCAAATTATCCAGTGCCAAAGTATCGCCACCCAATACGTTCGCGCTGCACAGAATATCCTTATGGGTCACCAAATGTTCCAAAAACACAGGTTCCCATCCTTCTTCCACCGCCAGCATTTGTTCGGCAGAATATAATAAATGATCGACAAAGGCTTGATAGGCTAAGGCGCGGTTTGACTCTAACAACGCGCAGCCCCCAACTGGTTGGGCGAAATCAGGGTTCGCGACGGCAAGCGCTAGATGTGATTGATAGGACGCCCGGGCTGACACATTACGCTGTTGGCGTTCATTTTCATCCAGCTGAAACTTCACACCAAAAAGCGCACCAATTGCCACCAGTGCCGTGATTGAAGCAGCAATCGCCTCGATCCCTTGGCCGTTTCGGTTAAGCCAGCTCATGTGGCGGGCATCTGTTGGGTGGCGCAATGAATGCCGCCGCCAAGCTCGCCCAATGGATCGACGTTTAGGGCGATGACTTTGCGTCCCTTGTAGTGGTTGTTAAGTGCACTTACAGCCTTTGCATCGGCCATTGCATCGCCAAATTGCGACGTGATAACTGCGCCGTTGCAGACATAATAATTGGCGTAAGAGGCGACAAAATCGATGCCTTTAACCCGCCGTTTAATGGGTTCTGGTATCACTGTCACGTTCAAGCCTGCCGCTTTCAAAGCGTCATGGGTATCAAAGGCTGCGTTGTGAAACGGATCACTTGCATCAGGACTTTGCGGTAGATTGATCAACACCCGCCCAGGGCTAGTAAATCGCGCCAAACTGTCGATGTGATAATCCGTAATATCCAACCCGCGAACGCCCTTTGTCCAAATAATACGCTTGGCTCCATAGGCTGCCAACAGACGCGCCTCGACCTGATCGCGCGATTGCCCAGGGTTGCGGTTGTTATTCACCCAGGAACTTTCATGCGCCATCAACAGGCCATGCCCATCCTGTTCCACAGCCCCAGCTTCACCTTTTAGGCCCGCAGCAATCAATGGCACACCCAGACGTTCGGCAACCCTCTGCGCCACACGCCCATCGCGCCGATGCACCTGCTTGCGCCCCCAGCCGTTGAACTGGATATGGCTGATCACAAGTTTGCCGCCAGGACCAACTGCAAAGATCGGCCCGGCATCGCGGCACCACAAATCTTCGGTCGGAATATCCCATAACGTAACTTTGTCTGATAGCTTGCGTCGGGCCTTTGCATGATCGCCTTTGGCCGCCAGCATTGTGACCGGTTCAAATTCGGCAATCGTGTTGGCGATATCGGCGATGGTTTGCTGGGTCATATTCAGGAAATAAGGGTCCTTATAAACCTGCCGGTGAACCGGCCATTGCATAAACGTCCCCGCATGCCGATCTTCTTCAGGAGGCACAATAAACCCGTTGGGCAGGCCAGCTGCAGCGTGATCAGGAAACATTGTCATAAGCGATGCTGCCCCCCCAACCAAAAGTAAGTCACGGCGTTTCATATTTATCTCCCTCGGTTAACCGGCCCAAGTATAATCGCGAAACCCCTAACCCCCAAACGAAAAAAGCGACCCAGGGGGCCGCTCTTTCAAATCTCAACGAAAGGTACAGACCTTACTTGATCTTGCCTTCTTTATATTCAACATGCTTGCGCACAACCGGGTCGTATTTCATTTTGACCATTTTTTCGGTCATTGTACGGGCGTTTTTCTTGGCCACATAAAAGTGTCCAGTATCCGCAGTCGAGTTCAGGCGGATTTTAATCGTGGTTGGCTTTGCCATCTTAAGTCTCCTGCGGGGATACCGCGCGTGTTGGCGCGACTCAAAACTTGGCCGCACATGAATTCTGAACCTGCCTTTTAGCGGGATAGTGGCCAAGGTCAAGGGTGATAACTGCGCGGATGGCCTGTAAGCCGGATTCTGTTCGTCCCGGACCGTAATCCGGGATCTGACGATCATTCCTCTGGTCCTGCGGTTACCCACAGGATCAAGCTGCCGACCCGGGTCTCTGGGCTGAAGAACCGTGACGCAAGCGCCGCGAGACCCCTATTTGGCATTGCTCCGGGTGGGGCTTGCCATGCGGGGCCTGTTGCCAGTCCCCCGGTGGGCTCTTACCCCACCTTTTCACCGTTACTTTGCAAGCAAAGCAGTCTGTTCTCTGTGGCGCTTTCCCTCGGGTTTCCCCGGCCGGGCGTTACCCGGCACCCTGTCTTCATGGAGTCCGGACTTTCCTCGCATATTTAAGATGCGCGAAGCGCATCCGGCATACACGCGACCATCCAGCCATCCGCGCAGTGTGCATCTAGGGGGTTGAAGAGGATTGGTCAACGGGGAAGCGGCGGGCGAGGTCGCGAATGATCGCGCGATCCAAATCGTTAAGCGGCCCCGTTGTGCCTTGTCGAAACCGCAATCGGAACGCCGCAAGTAAAACGTCTTCTGGGTGGGATGTGTCATAGCCGAACTGGGCCGCGTCTTTAACAAAGTCGGCACCTTCGACTGGATCTGGATCAGGCCACACAGACAGCCCCCCAACAGCTAGTCGACGCCAATCAAACTTGGCACCAGGGTCAAACTTGCGCGCAGGCGCCATGTCGGAATGTGCAATTACGCGCTCTGGGTTGATTGAGTGCCGTGTTAGAATAGCCTTCAACAGATCTTCCGAAGCCGCCATCTGTGGTTCGGGAAACGGCGGAAACCCTGCCAAAGGGCCGGCATTTGCCAGCTCAATGCCGATGGAATGCGAATTTACGTCGGTGACATTGCCCCAGGAACCAGCCCCAGCATGCCAAGCGCGCATGTCTTCATCAACAAGCTGAAAAACATTACCGTTTTCCGAAATTACATAATGCGCGGAAACTTCAGTTTCAGGATCACGCAACCGCTGAACCGCCGCACCACAACTTGCCATCGCTGTGTGATGTAAAACCACCATATCAGGGCCACGCCCATGACGGCGGGTAGTGAAATTCGGTGAAGCGATTTGCGTGATATTCACCATCGCGGCCAATGTCTAATTGACAATGGTGCGGTAGGGCTCCGGCGACCAGCCACAAGCAAAGCCATCGCCGTCCGGATCAAGGTTCTTGGCGTCGCGTTTTGGCCCGCCTGCCTTAAGAAAAGCCAATTGCGCATCATCGGCCGAACGATATTTCGGGCAATTTTTCTTGGCCAATGTCGCGCCCAGCGGGTTAACACGGGAATAGATTTTTTCGCCAACGGCATTTTTGGATTGCAGCGCAAAGGCTACGATGCTTTCGGTTTTACCGTTGCGCTTTGGCAGCGCCGTTGGCTCGATCACTTTAAACTTATCGCGCTGGGCTTTCAGCAAAGCTTTGTCATCTTCAATCGAAAGATTCTCGGACGTCTCGCCAAAATCTTGTGTGTTGGAAATCTCAGGATTGTTATTGTCGATAACAACGATCTTAACTTCTTCCTGCGGGATTGGATTGCCGTCTTCATCTAGCAATATTTCAGCAGTCACTTCTTCGCTGACCGGCATAGCGTCTTCGACGTTGCCATCATTTGGCGTGTCGTGATTGCAGGCCGCTAAAGCGCCCATTGCCAAAAAAGTTAAAACCAGACGCATGTTAAACCCTTACCAAAAACCACCATTTTTCAGAACCTTACCACCATTTGTCAGGTTTTGAAACAAACCCTGCTGCACGCTCAAGTGCATAGGCGGAATTCAGCATATCGGCTTCTTCCCAGGGGCGGCCAATAAGTTGCAATGCAATCGGTAATCCGTCTTTGTTGATTGCGGTTGGAACCGCTGCACCAGGCAGACCCGCCAAGTTGACCGTGACCGTAAACACATCGTTCAAATACATCTGGATCGGGTCCACATCAGCCATTTCACCCAACCCAAATGCCGCTGACGGGGTGGCGGGCGTTAAGATGGCATCAATGCCGTCGTTAAACACCGCCTCAAAATCCTGTTTGATCAGGGTACGCACGCGCTGGGCGCGGCGATAATAGGCGTCGTAAAACCCTGCCGACAAGACATAAGCGCCGATCATGATGCGCCGTTGAACTTCCGGGCCAAACCCTTCGGCGCGGGTGCGTTCATACATCTGCGAGATACCGTCACCCTTTTGCAACTTGGCGCGATGACCAAAGCGCACGCCGTCATACCGGGCAAGATTGGACGAGGCTTCGGCAGGTGCAATCACGTAATAAGCTGGCAGCGCATATTTGGTGTGGGGCAGGGACACGTCAATAATTTCTGCCCCAGCATCGCGTAACATTTCGGCGCCCTCAGCCCACTGTTTTTCCAGCTCGCCGGGCATGCCGTCCAAACGGTACTCTTTGGGAATGCCAATTTTCTTACCGCGAACATCGCCGGTTAAGGCCGCTTCAAAATTCGGCACAGGCAGATCGGCACTTGTGCTGTCTTTTTCGTCATGCCCACACATAGCTTCCAGCATGATGGCACTGTCGCGCACGGTTTTGGTCATCGGTCCGGCCTGATCCAAAGATGATGCAAAGGCCACCACGCCCCAGCGCGAGGCGCGTCCGTAAGTCGGTTTGACGCCGACAATGCCCGTGAAAGCCGCCGGTTGGCGAATTGATCCACCCGTGTCTGTGCCCGTTGCTGCAAGGCAAAGGTCGCCGGAAACCGCAGCGGCAGACCCGCCGGATGACCCACCTGGCGTTAGGTCTGCTGTGCTGTTGTCGCGCCGCCATGGGCTTGAAACCGGCCCATAGGTCGAGGTTTCGTTGCTAGAACCCATTGCGAATTCATCCATGTTGGTCTTGCCCAACATAACAGCGCCCCGGTCCCATAATTGCGTGGTGATCGTGCTTTCATAATCCGGTTTGAAACCGTTTAAAATCTTTGATGCCGCTTGGCTGGCAACGCCTTTGGTGCAGAACAAATCTTTAATGCCCAGCGGAATGCCGCACATATCAGGCGCATCGCCCTTGGCAATCCGAGCATCGGCACCTGCCGCTTGGGTGCGGGCGATGTCGAAGGTTCTTGTGCTAAAGGCGTTCAGCGCGTCGGACCCTTCAATGGCCGATATGCAGGCTTCGGTAATCTCGATTGATTTCAGTTCACCTTTACGCATTTTGTCGCGCGCATCAGCAATCGTTAGTTTGGTTAGATCGCTCATGATTTATTCCACAACTTTCGGCACGGCAAAAAAACCTTCGCGGGCATCAGGTGCATTTTTCAGAATACTGGCCTGATAGCCGCCATCTGTAACGACGTCCTGACGACGTTTCAGGTTCATCGGCGTGACGGATGTCATTGGTTCAACACCTTCAACGTCGACCTCGGTCAATTGTTCCATAAACCCAAGGATATTGCTTAATTCGCCTGCCAAAGTATCCAGATCGCCTTCGGCAACCTCGATCCGCGCCAGATGCGCAACTTTACGGGCGGTTTCCTTGTCAATTGACATGCGAGTATTCCTTTTATTCCACAGGGCTTCATTTAGCGGTGGATTGGACGCTCTGCAAGTCAGATAGACCGCGACAGCTTAGACCTTTGATGGCTTAGCCGCGGATTCAGTTTCCATGATTTCATTGTCCTCGTCCTCGTCGCTTAAGGGGCGAAAGGCGGTCACCATATTACTGTTCAATTCGCGTGCGCGTTCGATAAAGGCCTGATTGTCCATAATCGGTACATCCGGGTCCCACAAAACCGCCATTTCCTTTAGCAATTGCCGATCCAAATCGTAAAAATCAGACGCGGCCTGATCGACGTCAAAAGCATTAAGGCCAGCCTTTTTCAGCGCGTATTTGCCTGCGCGGATTGAACTGTCAAACGTTTCGCGCACAATCTGGTCGGCCCCTGCCTGAAACAATCGGTAAACGTCATCGCGATCCTTGGCGCGCGCGATAATATACAAATCAGGTCGCGCGCGTCTGGCAATTTTTGCCAGTCGAGTTGCCGCTTCCATATCATCGACAGCGATAATAAGCGTTTCCGCCCGCATCAATCCTGCGGCGTGAATAAGCTCTGGGCGGGTTGGATCGCCAAAAAAACTTTTAACGCCAAAAGCCCTCAGTCGCTTAATGGTTTCGATATCATGGTCCAAAACTGTGGTTTTAAGGCCGTTCATCGACAAAAGCCGGCTGACCACTTGTCCAAACCGACCAACCCCGGCGATGATGATCGGGTGTTGCTCGTCTATTTCGTCGTCAGCTTGCACAGTTGTCGTTTCAATCTGTAATTTGGCAATGAAATCATAAAGAATAAATAGGGCGGGCGTCAGCAACATTGAGAGCGCCACGACCAAAAGTAGGATTTGCGAAATATCGAAGGGCAACACGTTGGTTTGGACGGTGAAGCCCAGCAAAACAAAACCGAATTCTCCAGCTTGGGCCAGACTTAGCGTGAACAACCACCGATCTCGGCCCTTGATTTTGAAAATCACTGCTAGACATAGCAGCACGGCCGCTTTCAACAGCATGACCCCGACCGTTAACCCGATAATTGGACCAAAGTTCGCCATAAGAATATCAAAGTTAATACCGGCGCCGACGGTGATGAAAAATAGCCCTAAAAGCAGGCCCTTAAAAGGCTCGATATCGCCTTCAAGTTCGTGGCGGAATTCCGAGTTCGCCAAAACCACCCCGGCCAGAAATGTACCGAGGGCAGGCGACAGGCCGACAACGGTCATTAACAGTGCGGTGCCGATCACCAAAAGCAACGTCGCCGCTGTGAACATTTCCCTCAAGCGCGAGCCTGCGATGTAACGGAACAACGGCAATGTCAGATAATGGCCGCCAAAAATTACCGCCCCAACCGCGCTAAATGTGACCAAAGCCACCCCCCAGCCAGGTAGACCTTCGATCAGGGACAGGGCGGCTTTGCTGTCGCCGTGGGTGATGGTTTCATTGTGATAGCCTTGAATGGCCAAAAGCGGGATTAATGCCAGCATCGGAATGACTGCGATGTCTTGGCTTAGCAAAACCGAAAAAGCCGAACGCCCACCTTGGCTGTGCATCAGCCCTTTTTCATTTAAGGTTTGTAATACGATAGCTGTGGATGACAGCGTGAATACCAGACCAATGGCAATGCCAACACTTAGTGGAAGGCCTAAGAAAACCGCGCAGCCTGCGATAAGGCCCACCGTCACGGATATTTGCAGCCCGCCAAGCCCAATTAGCCGGTGTCGCATGTCCCAAAGCGCGGCTGGTTCCAGTTCCAGTCCAACAACAAATAGCATCATTACGACGCCGAATTCGGCGAAATGCTGCAAATCTTGGGTTTCGCTGCCGACTAATCCGATCATAGGCCCGATAACGACGCCCGCAATCAGGTAACCCAAAACTGACCCCAGCCCAAGACGCTTGGCAATGGGCACGGCCAAAACTGCGGCACCCAGATAAATTGTCGCCTGAAATAAAAACGATTCCATAGTATCCTCAGATAGGTAAAGGGGCGTCGGGTTTGGTTTGATCCATCACAATTTGACTTTGTACACGGGCCACTGCCGAATGGGGGAGAAAAATCGCGTGGACCAGATGGTTAAGTTCGCCAAGATCGGTGCAATAAACCCGCAGCAAATAATCCGCCTCACCAGTTAGGGTCCAGGCGGACACAACTTCGGGTCTCGTGCGGATCAAAGTCTGAAATGAGCGCGCCGCTTCTGGAGTGTGCGTAACCATCGACACCTGAATAAACGCCTGAACATTTAGCCCCAAACGTGTCGCATCAAGGCGCGCCTGAAAGCCTAGAATATAGCCATCTTGTTCCAGCCTTTGCCGACGGCGCCCGGCTTGTGACGGCGACATGTTCAACAAATCACCCAGCTCTTGAGCCGTCAGATGGGCATCTTTTTGCAAGGCCTTAAGAAGCTGAGAATCACCGTGGTCAAGCATTGGATCACCAAAATTGCGCATGTATTGGCAGTAAAACAGCAAATT
Source organism: Paracoccaceae bacterium (assembly GCA_047622625.1). Classification (GTDB taxonomy): domain Bacteria; phylum Pseudomonadota; class Alphaproteobacteria; order Rhodobacterales; family Rhodobacteraceae; genus UBA5972. Next base: position 12,034 of record JBLHMX010000023.1, read on the forward strand.
TCCGCAAAATGAAAGCAAAATAAGCCATTTTTGCGCAAATACCGCATTGCTGTTCCGGCATTCTGTTCAGGAACAATCACACCAGATCATAGAAAGAGGGCCACATGGGACCGTTTCCACACAGCGCCGCTGCAGAACCCATCAGCGAAGAAAACCCTGCCGGAACCAACGGTATGGAATTTGTCGAATTTGCCCATGAAGACCCAGATCAGTTGCGTATACTTTTCACCAGCATGGGGTTTAGCAAAACCGCCGACCACAAAATCCGCGCGATCGAGCTATGGCAGCAGGGCGACATCACGTATGTTTTGAACAACGAACCGGGTTCTATGGGAATGCAATTCGTCGCGGAACACGGCCCATGCGCGCCTTCAATGGCTTGGCGGGTGACTGATGCAGATTACGCCTATATCCGCGCGCTTGAGAAGGGCGCCGAACCCTATGACGCCGACGACAGGGTTTTGGACGTACCGGCGATAGTTGGCATCGGCGGTTCGTTAATTTATTTCGTCGATACTTTTGGCGACAAAGGTTCCGCATACGACGCCGAATATGACTGGATCAATCCGGGCGCTGAAAAACCAAAGGGCAATGGATTTTACTATCTTGATCATCTGACCAACAACGTCAAACGCGGCAATATGGACAAGTGGTTTAGCTTTTACGCCGACATCTTTAATTTCAGGCAAATCCGGTTTTTTGACATCAAAGGTAAAGCCACTGGTTTGACTTCGCGCGCGCTGACGTCACCGTGCGGCCGTATCCGCATCCCTATCAACGAAAGTGCTGACGAGAATAGCCAGATCGAAGAATACCTTCGTGAATATAACGGCGAAGGCATTCAGCACATCGCGGTTGGTTGCGACGACATTTATGCCGGAACTGAAGCAATTTCAGCGAACGGATTGGAATTCATGCCGCCACCTCCAGCGATGTATTACAAGATGAGCAAAGCCCGCGTGCATGACCACGACGAACCATTAGATGCGTTGGCGAAACACGGCATCCTGATCGACGGTGAAGGTGTTGTTGACGGTGGTGAAACCCGCATTCTGCTGCAGATATTTTCCAAAACAGTGATCGGACCGATTTTCTTTGAGTTTATCCAGCGCAAAGGCGATGACGGCTTTGGCGAAGGCAACTTCAAAGCATTGTTTGAAAGCATCGAACAAGATCAGATTGATCGCGGCGTGTTGGTCGCAGAATAATACAGATGGATTTGCATTGGACAGATTTCCCAGACGCGCCCACATCGGGCGCGTTTCTATGTGCGCTGGATGAAATCCCATTAGACGGCGTGCTGTCAAAAGACCTTAACGGTTTTCCGTTTCTTGTTGTTTTGGTCGGCGACACGCCACATGCATACGTCAACGCCTGCCCGCATCAGTTTTTGCCGCTTGATCATCGGGGTGGCGAGCTACTGACCGCTGATGGTGTACATCTGATGTGTTCAAACCATTCGGCGATGTTTCGGGTTCTAGACGGCCAAGGAACTTCGGGCGAAGGGGTGGGCTGCCGATTAAGCCTGATCCCAACCACAATTATCGACGGGAATATCTGTCTACAAGAATTGGGCTAGCAGTCGTGATAGCTTTCGGTCAGGGTCGCGAAAACGAAAAGGTTTTCACATGGCCATGTTGATCGATATACGTATGCCGGATTGGATGACGGATAAGGCAGTTTTTGATCTGCTCACGCCGCAATTGCCCGGCGTTCAGTTACATTGCGGCGCACCCGAAACACCCTTGCCGGATGTAAAAGTTTTGGCGGCGAACCAGATGTTCCCTGGCATGGCCGAGATGCTGCCGAACCTTGAACTTGTGCAAAAACTTGGCGCTGGTGTTGAAACTATGGTGCGTGATCAAAACTTGCCGGATAACGTGCGCATTGCGCGCTTGGAGCCTGTTATTCAAGCCGTTGAAATCGCAGAGTATTGTCTTGCTGAAGTGCTGGCCGTGTTGCGCAATATCCGAGGTTACCACCTGCATCAACAAGCGCGAAGGTGGCTTGGCCGTGAGCCGCGCCGCGCCGCTGAAACAACGATTTGCGTGCTGGGTCTTGGCCATATCGGTGCCCACGTGGCGGCTGCATTCGAGCGCAACGGGTTTCCCACAACAGGTTGGAGCCGCAGTCAGAAAACCATTGATGGCGTGGAGTGCCTCATTGGGCCCGACGGATTGAAACAAGGTATAGGCCAGGCCGATTTTGTGGTTTCAGTTTTACCTTCCACGCCAGAAACCCGCCGTATGGCGAACGATGACTTTTTTGCGTCGATGAAACCGGGTGCGATTTTGATCAACGTTGGTCGCGGTGATTTAGTGGTCGATAACGACCTTCTTGCAGCCTTAGACAAGGGCCAACTGGGCGGCGCGATTCTAGACGTGTTTAACCAAGAACCTTTGGATTCCGAGCATCCGTTTTGGTCTCATGAATTGGTCGCTATCACACCCCATGTGTCAGGCTGGAGCCTTGGAGATGGCATTTTGGATGTGGCTGAAAACTACAAACGACTAATCGCAGGCCAACCTCTATTGCGCGAAATTGATCGCACTGCGGGCTATTGATCAGGTTCTGAAATCGTGTTCACACCCAGCCTGACCGCCAGTTCCGGCAGTGCGTGGTTTAGGTGATCGACAAAGGCACCCGCCACCGGCGACAGCGTTTGACCTTTGCGGGTAATCAGGCCCACCACCCGTTCTGAGCCGCGAAAATCAATGTCACGCGCCGTAACCCCAGGCGGTAGATGTCGCGTTGCCAGTGCTGGCAACAAAGTCACGCCCATATTCGTGCGCACCATCGCCAGCAAAGATGTGACATTGCGTACGATCAAATGGGCTGCAAAATATTGCGGGCGAAGTTCGGGCAATTTAATCGCATCTGATGCTTCATTTCGGATGAAATGTTGATCTTCCAAGTCGCGCCAAACAAGCGGCCGATCTATTGACGAAAGCTTTGAGGCATTGCCAAACACCACTCGAAATCGATCGCTGAACAATGGCGTGAATGTCAGACGTGCCGCGCTTGTTGGTTGACCGGCAAAGCCAATTTCAGTGATACCACTGTCAATCATGCGGGCAGTGCTGCGACTGTCGGCGTCTGAAAGCTCAACTTCTACGCCCGGACGGCTGGCCAGAAAATCGCTTAGGACATCCGGGATCAAAGTCGTGGCCACCGAAGGCACTGACGTGATCGATAAACGGCCAATCGCGTTTGTCGCATACGCGCGAACGGCCTTGATTGCCGCATCGTAACCTTGAATTTGCACCTCAAGTGTTTCTAGTGTGTATCGCCCAAGGGCCGTCAGTGCGTTCTTACGGTCGGTTTCAAAAAGCGGCGCGCCGATGGCGGCCTCTAACTGCTTCAAGCTCATGGAAATGGCCGATGCTGTTCGGTTCAGAACCAGCGCCGCATCGGCAATATTTCCAGCATTTGCTACGGTGACAAAAGTTCGAAGAGATTCCAGTTTAGGCATGGGGGCACAATTTCAGAATAATTGAAATAAGCAACAAATAATTGCGTTTGATTTAAGTCGTTCAGGCAGATACCGTTTCAATAACGGAGTGTTTAACATGAAGAACCCAAGAATCGACAACCTGCAATATGCCAGCTGGTCGGAAAAAATCTTCCGCGAAATGCGCGAAGGCGGGTTAGATGCCGTGCATGTGACCATCGCCTATCACGAAAATTTCCGCGAAACGGTTTTGAATGTGGAACAGTGGAACCGGTGGTTTGAACAATATCCTGATCTGATTTTTAAGGGGCTATTGCCGCAAGATGTGCTGGTCGCGCAAGAAACCAATCGTACGGCGATATTTTTCGGTTTTCAGAACCCGTCACCGATTGAAGATGATATCGGTTTGGTCGAACTTTGGCACGATCTTGGCGCGCGCTTTATGCAATTAACCTACAACAACCAATCGCTGCTGGCGACGGGCTGTTACGAGGAACACGACAACGGCATCACCCGGATGGGCCGCGAGGTTATCCGCGAAATGAACCGCGTCGGCATGGTGATCGATATGAGCCATTCGGCCGAAAAATCAACATTTGAAGCAATTGAAATCTCGACCCGACCCATCGCAATTACGCATGCCAATCCAACCTTTTGGCACGCGGCCTTGCGCAACAAATCGGACGATCTGTTAAAAACGTTAGCCGATAGTGGCGGCATGCTGGGTTTTTCGATGTACCCGCATCACCTGAAAGGCGGGACGGCCTGTACGATTGAAAACTTTGCGGAGATGATCGCAAAAACGGCCGATCTTATGGGGGCAGACAAGTTGGGGATTGGCAGCGATTTGTGTCAGGATCAACCCGACAGCGTGGTCACGTGGATGCGCAATGGTCGTTGGACTAAGACGCTGGATTACGGCGAAGGTTCTGCCAGCGCGGCAGGTTTCCCTGACCAGCCGGATTGGTTTCGCGACAACCGGGACTTTGGAAATATTGATGGCGCCTTGGCTAAGGTCGGCTTTTCCAAGGAAGAGGTCGCAGGCATCATGGGTGGTAATTGGTATCGCTTTTACCAAGACGGGTTTGGGCCGGCAAAATGACCGGTGAAGCATCTAACCCAGCACAACACCTGAACCTGCGCCCGCCATCAAAAGTTATGCGGTTGGAAAGGTTGGGTGCAAGTTTCCCGACGCGGCTAAGTTTTATGCGGGTCTTATTGCGAAGATTATCAGCCGAAAAAGCAAGTGTTACACGCCCGGTTTGGCAGATGAGCGAACATGGGTTTGGGCGCGCGGTCTATTCGGTTGATCTGGGTGGGCATACATATTCGCTGGCTGCATTTGCCAATGATCTTGACCCCGAGAACCGCACTGACCGTGTGATTGCTCAGGCGTGGGATGCGGCGTTTGTTTTGTTTGACGGCGTGCCAAGTACCGCCGATCTTGACCGACTTGAGGCAAATGCACCGCTGCAAGAATTGGGCCGTTTCAACGCAACCGAACTGGTGTTGTGTCGCGCTAACAAGTCTGTGCGGATGTTTGAGCATGTGGTCGATCAACTGGCAAATGGCGCGCAGCCTGATGTGGCGATGGTTGAAAGCGTCGGTTATCTGATGCGCACAACTGCCGTTTATGGCAACGGCAAATTCGGCATTGCGGACCGCGCACGCGTTGCCACGCGGCCCGGGTTGTCTGGGCCGTTTGCAACAGAAATGCTGGCAGTTTGGTTGGTGCGTGGTTTCACCCATGATTTGGCCGAACATGTGGCCAAAACCAGATCTCCGGAAAAATTCAAACCGTTGTCTAAGCACTTGAAACGCCATCTAGGTATTGGCAATGCGACAGGGTTAGGCATGGCGCCTTTTTTGGTTAGTCACCCAACATTGCTTAATAACTGGATACAGTCACGCGAAACCGCATTGGCACGGGTATTGGAGCAGGCAGAAACATCGACCGAGCAAATCGCAAAAGCCTTGACGCTGATCGCGCGGGTATCGCGGCATCTTGCGCAGTGGAATGTTGCCGACAGCCGTCAAGGTGGCCGGGTTGATATTCTGCGCCGCGAATGGGTGGGAATTTCGAATTTGGTGGATCAGCAATGGTTGGCCAACTCCAACATGTGGTCGCGCCTAATTGCATTGGTTGCGGACAAATCGGCGGAATGTCAGGAACTGATGGCCGCTTTAGTATTAGAACCGAACGCGACCCTTGTGGATGATCTAGCCGCGAACATGGCCAGCAAATCACGCGGCAAGTTCACACCAGGTATGCCGTTAAGCGATTTCCAAAATTTGATTGAAACTCAGTTTGGCTGGGCTTGCGCGATTGATTTTTCGCAGACAAGACAGCAGCAACAATTCTGGTATGTATCTGAAGAAAAACAAGAACCGCGCCTAGGTGATCGGTATAAGGAAGCAGGTGCCGAGCTGGAATCTCCGCTTGATATTGCCCGCCGCGTGCAAGATTTGGTTGCTGACTTAGACGGATTTGACGGCGGGGCGACGCTTGCGGAATTCTTGGTCAAATTCCCCGCGCACCGCTATTTAGCCCGGCGGATCCAGTTGGCAGAGGCCCATCCATATTCCGAATTGCAAAACAACCTGATCGCCAATACATGCCTGCCGGTGGACATGTTACGCTGTAAGTTGGCATTTTTCGGGGCTTCAAAGTTTGACCCGAAATCGGATCGTTGGACCCGCATCACAATGTATCAGGGCGCGCCCCTATTTGGCGAAATTGACCAGGCGAACGCTGACGACTGGTGGCTGCCAGTGTTAGAAGGTGCAACATGAGACGCAGTCTAAACGAGATCGAAGCGGGGATCAAAAAAGCCGCATCTGGCGCAGGATGGCCCGCGGGCGTTGCCGACGATATTGGCCGAGCCGCAGCAATTATGGCCGGTTCAGGTGGCGATGGTGTTGGGGCTGTTATTGCGGTTTTGGCGCAAGATCAGACTGTGACTATCGCGACACGCGGCAGAGACGCCCAAGCCGGTGATATGGCGGTAATCGCCAACGCGATTGCTGGTTTTGACCTGTTGGGGGGCGCGGTCGTTGATCAGGTTACTTTTGCTGCAAACTCAGGAATTGAATTACTGGGTGCATTTGGTGTGGTCGCTGGGGCGGATCAAGCCTTGGGGTTTGAGATTTCCCAAAGTGGCAGTGAATACATCGCAACGCGCGCTGCTCAGCACGCGCCTGAATTGGCGGATGGTGCCGAAGTCAGCGATGCATTGTGGAAACAAGTGACAGATTTAGTGGCGAAAACGTTCGTTCCAGCCAGCGAAGAATCCCGATTGACCGGGGCTGGAGCTGGGACGACAGACAATGATTAGAGGGTAAGAAAATGACAGAAATATTAAGTCTAGAAGACGTTGGCGCATTGGCACAAAAGGCGTTGGAAGGTGCAGGCGCTAGCCCAATTGCAGCCGCCGCTGTCGCACGATCGACTGTTAAGGCCGAACATGATGGCATTCGCAGCCATGGCTTGATGTACGTGCCGATCTACGCGGGGCATGTAAAAGGCGACAAAGTCGATGGTCAGGCGACCCCGGTTGTCAGTCAGCCAAAACCAGGATCGGTTCGGGTCGATGCCGCTTGTGGATTTGCCCATCCGGCGATTGACGCAGGGTGGAATGCCTTTACCGATGCCGCCCGCAAGACCGGCGTGGCAGTCATGAGCTTGCATAACTCCTATAATTGCGGCGTGCTTGGCCACCATGCAGAACGGCTGGCCGAAGACGGCTTGCTGGGCCTGTGTTTTACCCACGCACCGGCATCAATCGCACCAACTGGTGGGCATGTACCTGTTGTCGGGACCAACCCGTTTTCATTGGCAGTGCCCGATGGGAAAGGCGGCGCTTTGTTGGTGATTGACCAATCCGCCAGTGCCATCGCCAAATCCGAGATTATGTTGCGATCACGCACGGGCGAAGCGATTGAAGAAGGTTGGGCGTTTGACGAAAACGGTGATCCAACAACGGATGCGGTTGCTGCATTGAAAGGATCAATGGCCCCTGCAGGTGGCTACAAAGGATTTGGCATTGGTTTGACGGTTGAAGTTTTGGCGTCCTGTTTGGCTGGCGCAGTTTTAAGTCGTGATGCCAGCCCGTTTTCTGGTGACAAAGGCGGGCCACCTAAAACGGGTCAGTGTTTCATCGCATTTGATCCGGTAGCATTTTCTGGCGCGGCATTTACCGCCCAAACCCGCGCATTGGCCGAGGCTATTACATCGCAAGAAGGTGCGCGGCTACCCGGCGCTCGACGCCAAGAAAATCGCACGCGAATTGCAGCAGACGGTGTTACGGTTGATGGTGATCTGTTAGGGCGTATTCGATCATTTATCGGGTGAAATTTGCACTGAAGTCATCAAAACCATTTGCGCCGTTCCTTTGAGCGGTGCAGGTGGGATGAGCTGGGTTTGACACATCTGCACAAGTATTTCCGATGCAAGCGATTTTGAGGAGTTCGGGGCGGAGAAAGTTTTTCGGTTGTTGGAAATTGCCGGTCGCGAGCGGGAAAAGGTCAGCCGAAAGTTGTAAATTTTGTTGACACCTTTGATAGAAATTGGCGTGTCTCCACTAGAGGAATAGAGGAATAGAGGAATAGAGGAATAGAGGAATAGTAGAGAATTACAGCACCAACGGCTAAGTATTTCCTGCCGTATCGCGCGCCGACCTAAGCAAACGCTGCCGGACACACCCTCCACTATAACACGATTATCGCCGTCATTTTCACTTTAGGATGCGCGCAAACTGGCAGACCAATCCCACTCAAAGGATTTCAAACAGCCCTGCTGCGCCCATGCCGCCGCCGATGCACATTGTGACCACGCCGTATTTGATGCCGCGCCGCTTGCCTTCATGCAAAATGTGGCCCGACATGCGCGCGCCAGACATTCCGTAAGGGTGGCCAATCGCGATTGCACCTCCGCTGACGTTTAGTTTCTCGTGGTCAATTCCCAGCGTATCGCGGCAATAAAGGGCCTGGCTGGCGAAAGCCTCGTTTAATTCCCACATGTCTATGTCGTCAACTTTCAAGCCGGCTTTGGCCAGTAATTTGGGCACGGCAAAAACTGGTCCGATACCCATTTCATCTGGGTCGCACCCGGCGGTTGCGGCGCCGCGAAAAATGCCTAGAGGTGTCAGGCCCTTTCGTTCCGCGGTCTTTGCATCCATCAGAACCAATGCCGCAGCGCCATCTGAAAGCTGCGAAGCATTGCCGGCAGTGATGAATTGCCCGTGTTTGACTTGTTGGCCCCCGGCGAAAACAGGGTTAAGGCCTGCCAAACTTTCAACGGTTGTCGATGCGCGCAGACCCTCATCCTGCGTCAATCGCACGGCTTGATCTGACACCTCGCCAGTATCGCGATCTTTTATTTTCTTCACGCTGTCTAAGGGGGCAATTTCCGCGTCAAGCCGCCCGTCGTTTTGCGCTATTGCGGTGCGGCGATGGCTTTCTGCAGCGAATGCATCTTGGGCCTCGCGGCTTATGCCATATCGATCCGCGACAATTTCGGCGGTCTCTAGCATGGTCATATAAATGTCTGGTCGATGCTCCACCAACCACGGGTCGGCAGCGCGGCTTAGGTTCATCTTGGCATTTTGCACCAATGAAACACTTTCCAACCCACCCGCAACAGCAACGTCAATTTCGCCAGTCGCAATTCGGCCTGCAGCGACAGCAATCGCCATCAACCCAGACGCACATTGGCGATCTAGTGACATGCCAGAAACTGATGTGGGCAAGCCCGCGCGCAAAGCTGCCTGGCGCGCAATGTTTGAACTGGTCGAGCCCTGCTGCAACGCCGCACCCATGATCACGTCTTCGATTTCCCCGCCTTCAATTCCTGCACGCGAAACTGCATTTTTGATAGCATGACCTGCCAGCTCTTGAGCCTGCGTGTCATTAAAAGCGCCGCGGTAAGCCTTGCCAATGGGGGTGCGGGC
>JBLHMX010000024.1:0-20887 GCA_047622625.1 Paracoccaceae bacterium
AGGACCATTCTCCCCAACCGCACTTGATGCGCGGGGCAAAAGTAACCTCATTACGATCAGCAAAAGCATCGGTGATTTTCTTAAAACTGTCGGCCCCACCGCGGGCATCAAAGTGGATTGAAACGAAATCACCCTTCGCCGTTAACTGCTGCGCCTGTTGGATTATCCCGTTTGGGTCCTGATGACACAGTAAAATATAGGCAATTTTCGACATTCGGCCCGTTAATCCTGCTTTTTTGTTGTTGTTGCCATTATAAAGCCAAAGTTAAGTTGAAAAAACACTTATTCTTTGTTCTTTTACAAATCATAGAACAAAAAGACACTGAAGCTTTACAAAAGGCTGATTAAAAGGGGCGAAGCGTGGGATTTCCAGGCACTTGGATGACTGAAAGTGAAACGCTGGTATATCGCGTTATTCCGAAATGCGCGTGTTCGACGATTGGGCAGATAATGCACTACGTCGATAATGGCACTTATTTCGATGGCGATATTCACGACGCTAAGGGCGGTATTCACAAATGGGCGCTGGATCACAGCCAACCCAAACTTGAACACGCGATTAAAGATGGCGCAGCCTATTCGTTCACTTGCGTGCGCAATCCCTACACCCGAATTCTATCTGCATTCTTTGACAAGATTTGCGGCATCCAACGAAACGGCAGCCGGTATCGCGGCAAGCTTGTACCACTTCTTATCCAAAAATACGGGGTCGAGGTTGACGGCGACTTTGACCAGATCGCCAGTTTTCGGCGGTTTTTGTTATTCGCGCGCGACACCATTACATACCGCCGTCCTATGGACCCCGATATTCATTGGTCCCCAGTTGCCAGCCATGCGTCGACTCTTGTGAACGGAGGCGGCCATTACGACAAAATTATTTCGACTGAAGATTTTCAAACTGGCATGAAAGACGTTCTGAAACAGATTGATGTCAAACACGCGATCGACATCGACACCATGCCACGGTTCAACGAAAGCGAAGGCCACGGCCCTAAGCGCGCGCATCCTGTCCAAGACTATTTCGACGACTTGTCGATGCATTTGGTTTACGAGATCTATCACAAAGATTTCGAGCTTTTCAAATATGATCGATTTGATCCCTCGAATAAAATGCCGATTGCTGAAATTGATTTGGACGAGGTGCATGCAAAGCTGAGAGGTTAAGCCCGCTTGCGCCCCTCGCGCCAGAGGATCAACAATCCTGAGCCGATGATCAGAAGTATTCCGGGAAACAGAGTTTCCAGTGGCAGCTCGCCGAAGAAGAGAAATCCAATAGCAGTGGCAGACAAAAGACCAAAATACTGAAACGGCGCCACGATACTTGGCGGCACGGCCCGGTAGCCAATTGTCAGCGCCAGCACACCGCACCCACCAGCCAACCCCATGAACAATATCATGCCGGCGTCTTTCACCGTGTCGACCGTTGTGAAATCTGTCGTCAACAACGCCAAAACCAGCGCGCCAAGCGCGGCCGCAACAGCGGAATAAAGGTACAACAAAGCTGTCGAAACGTCGCGGTCAATCTTGCGTACCATTAGCCCTGCAATGGCATAACAAAAAGATGCCGCAACGGGCAACAAAGCTGCCAATGTAAAAGTGTCTGTGCCCGGGCGCAGAATTAACATCACACCCAAAAACCCGAACAGAACAGCCCCCCACCGCCAGGCGCCGACCCTTTCACGCAGTACCGGAACTGAAAGCGCCACGACAAACAGCGCATTGGTGAACATCAGGGCGGCAATCGTTGCATATTCCAGCCGACCAAGGGCGGCGAAATAGAACACCTGCGCAAGCGCCACAACCAACCCGCGCGCCATCGCCATTTTCCATTGACGGATTTTCAATTTGGTGCCGCGAAGTTTAAGCTCACCAACCCAGATCATCACAACTAAGCTGGGGATCACGCCAAGTACATTCCGGTAAACCGATAGTTCTTGTGCTGAATATCGAACCAAAAGAAACCGCACAGCAATGCTCATCGCATCAAAAAACAGGATTGCCAGTAAAACAAATGCAACCGCTTTGAATACCGTTTGGCGTGTTGGCTGCCTGTCAGTCGTCAAGTCGGTTGCAATTTTCAAGGTCAGATCAATCCGTTTTCCTTGAACAGGTTCATCAGGTCCGCTTCAGGGCGCGCGCCGATATGGCCGATAACTTCGCCCGCAGCCACGCAGCCCATTGACCCACAGGTCAACATGTCAAAACCGTTCGTCAAACCATACAAAAAACCAGAAGCAAAAAGATCACCGGCACCAGTCGCGTCAACAATAATGCTTGGCACTGCTTTGGCGTGTTCAACGCGCCCGTCATGTAAAACATAGGCACCATCGTCTGACGCTGTACAGGCCACGATTTCAATTTCCTTAGCCGCAAGGTTCATCGACGCCTGCAAATCCGCCGCCGGATACATCGCTTGCATTTCATGCACATTGCAGAACAAAAGATCGACGTGATCGCGGATCAATTCCAGAAAATCATCGCGGTGGCGATCAACACAAAACGGATCACTTAAAGTAAGCGAGATCTTACCGCCTGCGCCCTTGCAGGCATCAATCGCTTTCGCAAAGGCGGCTTTGCTTTCAGGGCCGTCAAAACGATACCCCTCCAGATACAACCATTCCGCATCCGCCATCATGCCCGTATCAATATCATCAGGCCCAAGGAATTCCGACCAACCCAAATAGGTGTTCAGCGACCGTTCGCCATCAGGTGTGACCAAAACCATGCACCTTCCGGTTTCCGAACCCGGCCCAGTCGGCGCCAAAGGCGTTTCATAAGTCGCGCCTTGTGCCCTAAGATCATGGGCAAAAATTGCACCAAGCTGGTCGTCTTTAACCTTACCAACATAAGCAGTTTTACCACCAAGCGCCGCAATCCCAGCAATCGTATTGGCAGCGGACCCGCCCGAGATTTCCTTGGCAGGCCCCATATGACTGTAAAGTTCAACAGCGCGATCCATATCGATCAATTGCATAACGCCTTTTTTAACGCCGTTTTCAGCCAGAAAATCATCTTTGATATGGCTAAGAATATCCACCATCGCATTGCCGATGCCAACGACTTGGTACGTTTTGTTCATCTTGATCAGTCCTTGGTTTTGTCTTCTGAACGGCACAAGTCCGCAATAATACAATTGGCACAAACTGGTTTGCGCGCTTTACAGATATACCGCCCATGCAAGATCATCCAGTGATGGGCGTGTTTTTGGAATTCAGCTGGAATTTGATCTTCTATGGCGCGTTCAACCGCCACAACGTCCTTGCCCGGCGCTACACCCGTGCGATTTCCGAAACGAAAAATATGGGTGTCAACGGCCTGAGCCGGCAGATCAAACCACATGTTCAAAACCACGTTGGCAGTCTTACGCCCCACACCTGGAAGGCTTTCAAGGGCAGCACGAGATGACGGAACTTCTCCATCAAATTCATCAACCAAACGCTGGCTTAACTTTATCACGTTCTTGGCCTTATTGCGAAACAGGCCGATGGTTTTAATGTGCTCCAGAACCGTATCATGCCCCAGATCAAGCATCTTTTGTGGCGTATCCGCCAAAGCAAACAACGCGCGCGTAGCTTTGTTAACGCCAATATCAGTCGCCTGTGCCGATAGCGCCACAGCCACGACAAGGGTATAGGCGTTCACATGCTCAAGCTCGCCCTTTGGTTCGGGTTCGCTGGCCTGAAAACGGCGGAATATTTCGTGTATGGTGCGGTAATCAAGTTGAGCGGTCATGGCGTGGTTTTGGCATGACGGCTAAAGTAATCCAAGCCAATTTTGCAAGAATGCTTCCTTCGGAATACGTAAATTTCCTGTCGATTAGGAAAATTATGTTCGCTATCAATACGAATGAATCACGAAAACTTCAAACAATTGCTATCCAGTCTGATTCTTACTCAGACCGAGTTCGCGCAAGTGTCTAAGTTGACGGTGAGGACCGTCAATATGTGGGAGACAGGCCAAGGAGCAGTTAGCGGGCCCGCATCTGCCCGCCTTGAACTTATGGCGGCGCTTTCTCTTCGCTTTTTAGATGCCGAAAAGAGCCGCAAAATAGGAATAAAGACAATGAAAAATGGAATGCACTCAGTCAAGTATTTTGCATCCTCCAGCTCTGGATCCGGAACATTAGTGTTGGACAGGGGAAGAATATATGGAGTGGATGTTGGGGGGTGCAAAACGACGGCAATTTCTTCAATATTGAAGAAACAAGAAAAATTGACCTATCAATCAATGTTGCGATTCCGGCAGGTGTTTCTTTAGTACAAGGCGTCCCGGCCCGAGGATTTCCTTACCAATTTCAGATAAGCAACACCCTGGACATTGACGATGAAATGGATTTTGTTCAGCCGACGGCTTTCGGGGACGTGAGCGTGCGAATGCACTTTGTCCGAGACTTGCCCAGTTAAGTTTTTCAAGTTTTCAAATTCCGCAAGAAACGGGTGGCAACCTCACTTTCGATCCGCCATTCTGCCCTTATGACACAAAACCCATACCACTATGACCTTATCGCGCGTGCGCTGACCTTTATCGACCAGTCCGATGGCGAACAGCCCAGTCTTGATGATATCGCTGCCGCCACGGGGCTGTCGCCCGCGCATTTCCAGCGCATCTTTAGCCAATGGGTGGGGGTGTCCCCAAAAAGGTATCAGCAATACCTGATGCTGGATCACGCTAAAAATTTGTTACAGGATCGTTTTACCGTTTTGGATACCGCACTTGAAAGTGGGCTGTCCGGCTCGTCCCGGTTGCACGATCTGTTCTTGCGTTGGGAAGCAATGAGCCCCGGAGAATATGCTGCCAAGGGCGCGGGCCTGACGATTGATTTTGGTTGGTTCCCCTCGCCCTTTGGCGAAATGCTTGTGATGGGAACCAAGCGGGGGATATGCGCCATTGCTTTTACCGCGGAAAGCAGCCGCGCAGACGCGATGGCCGACTTAACCGCCCGTTGGCCCGCCGCTGAATATGTCGAAAACCCATCACAACTTCAAACTTGGGTCGACGCTGCCCTGGGCAACGGCGAAGGTGCCAAGCTGCACCTGATTGGCGCGCCGTTCCAGATCAAGGTTTGGGAGGCTTTGCTGACCATTCCCACAGGCCACGTCACCACATATTCCGAAATCGCCCAAAGTATCGGCCATCCCAAAGCCGTGCGCGCCGTGGGAACCGCCGTTGGGCGCAATCCCGTAAGCTGGCTAATCCCGTGTCATCGCGCCTTGCGAAAATCCGGCGGTCTGGGTGGCTATCATTGGGGGCTGCCTGTTAAGCGCGCCTTGCTGGCCTGGGAAAGCGCCCGACTGGAGGCCGCAGAATAGGCGGCAGATTTTTGCCCATTACGATTTGACCCAGATGCTGCCATCGATAAAGCCTGCTACACTCACGTAAAAACACCTGAAGCAGTCACAAACGAGGCAACAATGACCCGCATTTCCAAACCTATTCTTCTGTTCACCGCAACAGCCTTTGCATTAACCTCGTGCACCACACCTGATGGCTCGCCCCGGCCCAACACCACAGGCGCCGCCATTTTGGGCGGGCTAATTGGCGGGGTCATTGGCGCTGGCAAAGGCGGCAACAAAAAGAACAACGTCATCCTTGGTGCCGCCATTGGCGCAACCATCGGCGGGCTTATCGGCCAAGAATTGGACCGCCAAGAAGAGGCCCTGCGTGCCAGCCTTGGTAATGGCGATATCGGCATCGTTAACACCGGTTCGGAACTGGTGGTTACCCTGCCGGAATCGATCACATTCGACACCGGCAGCGCCGAAGTTCGCGGGGCCCTGCGCAGTGACCTGATGATTTTGGCACAAAACCTGAATGATTTTCCAAATACCACCATTGATGTGATCGGCCATACCGACAACGTTGGTGCCGCAAGCTTTAACCAACAGCTTTCCGCCCAAAGGGCCGACAACGTGTTTATCATCCTGAACAACAGCGGCGTCGACAGCGCGCGCCTACGTGCGTTTGGTCGCGGCGAGGATGAACCCAAAGCCTCGAACCTAAGCGAAGATGGCCGCACCCAAAACCGCCGCGTCGAAATCATCATTCGCCCGATTGGGTAGGGAGCGCTTAACCCCGTAAACCGGCCAACTTCAAACCAGGGCGAAAGGGCTAGTTATGAGTATGCGCGATAGCTTTAAACAGCGTCTTTTTGAAAGACCCATAGAGGAGTGTGAGCATTATGGCAGCATTGCTATTGCATGCTGCCAACGGTTGCCTTTCGATTTGGAATTGGCTTTAGAGCTAAAAAGAAGGCTTGGGCATTTCGTTGAAAACGAAAAAGGATGTGGATTTGAAGTCGCTGACATTGTTCAGGCGCTGGCATCGGATTGGCACAAGCCCGAATTAATCGAAACCGAATGTTTGACTATTTTAACGTCACGACCCAAAGGGTATCTTGAGCCCGCTATTTACTTTGCTTGCTCCACAATTGGGGTTTTGTCGCGAAACAGAAACTCTGAGTCATTGTTTGACATCGTAAAAAATTATGGACTGGAATCCGTTCATTGGGATGCCCGCCCTGATACAGCGGACAATCCGGGCTATGTGATTGAAGCATACGCTGGATGCTGTATTGCTCTTGGTCGTGAATCTCGCTTGCTCAAATTGGATGCCAAGCAGAACATTGCGGTCTTGGAACAGCTAAATTGGTAAACATTACAAAATAGTTGCAAACAATATTCGGAGCACTGGAATGAGCAAATGGACGATAATGACGGAATTTCAGGGCGGAACCTACATTGTGCAGGTAGATGCGGGCACAGGATATGAAGCGATGGCTAAATCGGTAGAACAGCTTTGTGAATTCGAACCAAACATTTTTCCGGATCGAAAGTTATCTAAAGACGAAACAGATCCAGATGTTTTAGTAGCAATAAGTGGCACACAGAATGTTTGGAACTACATTGAAATCAATAGAAATGGTGACACAGTATTCGTCAATATTGTTAAGACTGATATCTTATAAGTTTTAGTTGGATATGATGTTTTTTCCACAACCAAAATCTATAATTGCTGTAAGGTCGGGTTTCGTCATTTGATTAAGACGACTGTAACACCATTTAGGGCAATCTGTTGAATCGCCTATGAAGCTGATTCGCGACTGCGCCAGAATTCTTTGAAATCCGCCCAAGTTTGTCTCAGGCTAAGAAACAATGCTGCGTATACCCTTTAGATTGAACCAAAAACTCTCATTTTTCCTCGGAATCTTTGACTCCATTTCGCGGCTATGTAACTGATAGTTAACGAAATTGATCACGGGTGGGACCATGAAAATATCATTTTTCGGCGCGATTGCGCTTGCTTTGTTTGCTTCTGCTGCATCTGCGCAGCAATATTACACAACCAGCTATTACGCGGTGAACCAGGCCACACCGCAGGAACAGCCGCACTTGCACGTCTATAGCGCGCAACAAGGCCAATATGCTGCTACGACGCATTCTGGCTCAGAAGCGGGATATTACTTGCCTAACGCAACATACGTTGCGGGCCAGACAGGAACCACGCAGCAACAATCCGTTTATGTAGGCCGACAGCATCACAAACCGGCAAGTCTGGTTGGATATTGGCCTTTCATATCCAAGGCGCATTCCGACAGGGATTTTGACCGCAACTGGATCCATGTTTACGACGGCCATTAGTCAGTTTGACTTCACGTACCAGTTCCAGCCGTTAGCATTTTCTTAACGGCTGGCGGCCTAGAAGCGCTTTAAACCCGTTGATATAACTGTCCCAACCGCTGTCATGCATCGCATGGCTGGCGGCATGGATAAAGCCGGTGTGGACCAGATCAATACTGCTCCCGCCATTGTCTTGGCTGAAAGTCACGTCAATTTCCGTAATCTCGCCGTCCCCATTCCATTCCCACGTATACCGCACATGATTGTTTGATGAGAACGCCAAGAACACCCCTTCGTTCATTGAATTGAAGTTCGGCGTTTCCACCAAGAGACGGTAATGGCCACCAAGTCTCGGCAGAATATCCATAGAAGTGGCAGGCGTGATGACGGTTTCAGAACTGACCCACGCATCAAAGACAACATCCACCGCGAACGGCAATTGATAGGTTTTTCGAATTTCCATACGCTCAGGGTACCCCCAAAACGAAAAAACCCGAAGCGAATGCCCCGGGTTCATTCAATTCAGTATCGCAAACCACTTAGTGCAGTTTTTCGCCGACTTCCGCAATCGCCGCATCAATCAAAGCGCCGCCATCTTTGGCGCTCATTGAGCTGGTGATCACTTCGCTGGCAGCCGCAATTGCCACCGTAATCGCTGTGTCACGAACTTCTTTCACCGCAGCAGCTTCAGCCGATGCAATCTGGTCAACTGCCGCCTGCAAACGCCGTGCGATCGAGGCTTTCAAGTCCTCTTTGGCTTGGGTCGCTGCATTATCCGCTTCGATCTTGGCATGTGCCACGATCTGTTCGGCGTGCTCCGCAACTTCTTTTTGCTTACGCTCGTAAGTAGCCAAAATGGTCTGGGCTTCTTCGCGCAGGCTGCGCGCTTCATCCAGTTCCTTGCGAATTGTATCAGCGCGGGTATCTAGGATCCCGATGATAAGTCCCGGAACTTTCAGGTAAAGCAAAACGCCAACGAACAACACAAACGCGATCAAGACCACGAAATTGGTATTATTCATCGAAAAGAACGGGCCACTTGCCGCCATTGCTGGTGTGGCCAGCAATACCAATGGTAGGGATTTCAAAATCTTCATAATCAAGCCCCTTTCATTGCGGATTTGACCGCAGCTGTTACCGCTTTGGCGTCGCCTGCACCAGGCATCACCGCTTTGATGATTTCACCAGTGGTTGCTTTGGCCACAGCTTCAACTGCTTTCACTGCACCCTTACGAATTTCCGCAATTGCTGCTTCGGATTCAACCGATTTCGCAGCGATTTCCGCATCAGCTTTTTCAATTGCCACGTCCAGAACTTTCTGAATTTCGGCTTTTGCTTCGGCCACAATGCGGCCTGCTTCTGCACGGGCATCCGCCAAGGCTTTGTTATAGGCTTCTTCGGCTTCCACCGCTTTGGCCTTCAATTCCTCAGCTTGATCTAAATCGCCGGATATGGCGCTGGCGCGTTCAGATAACACGCCCGCGATGCGAGGCAAGGCAACCCTGACCAACACCAGATAGATAATAATCAGTGTCACCACGAGCCAGAAAATCTGGTTCGGGAACCACTCAAAATTTAGCTGCGGCATGCCGACATAGTGTTCGGCCGCGCCAGCTGCGTCTGTAGTTTCAGATGCCATAGCACCCTCCAATAGCTTTCATTTCCGGCGGCCGGGAACCCGAACCGCCCATCGAAAAAATGCTAATCTACTGTGCGTACATAAGAAGAAGCGCAACGAGGAATGAAAAGATCCCCAAAGCTTCTGCAAACGCAATACCGATGAACATCGTTGCAGTTTGACCGCCAGCTGCCGATGGGTTGCGCAGGGCACCCGACAGATAGTTACCAACAACATGGCCCACACCGACGGCTGCGCCGCCCATGCCTGTGCATGCAAGACCGGCGCCGATTAATGCGCCCATTTTGATCAAGTCGGGTCCTAGTGATACGTCTGCCATTTGATTTCTCCTTATAAGAATGGCTGGAATTGAATATTCGTTAACCCTAGTGCCCGGGATGCAAAGCATCGTTCAGATACACACAAGTCAGAATGGTGAAAACATAAGCCTGAATGACGACGACCAGCATCTCAAGGCCGTAAACCGCCATGATTGCAATGATCGGTGCAACAGCCCCGATACCCAGTGCGCCCGCAAAACCAGCGAACACTTTAATAACCGCGTGCCCAGCCATCATGTTGCCTGCCAAACGAATGGAGTGGCTAACAGGGCGCACAAAATACGAGATGATTTCGATCACCGCCAGAATTGGCCGCAAAGCCAAAGGCGCGTCAGAAATCCAGAACAGCGACAAGAATTTGGTACCGCTTTTAACGACGCCAAGAATGGTCACCGCAAGAAAAACCGCCATCGCCATAGTCGCCGTAACCGCAATATGAGACGTGGTTGTAAAACTCATCGGTAACAGACCGACGATATTGGCCAATAGGATGAACATGAACAACGTCATAATATAAGGGAAATATTTAAGGCCGTCTTTGCCCGCAATATCTTCCACCATCTTATAAACGAAACCGTATATTTCTTCGGCAACCGACTGGCTTCGCGACGGCACAATGGCGCGACCGCGTGTGCCCAGAACCAACAAAGCGATAACGGCGAGAACTGCGATACCCATCCACAAGGTGGCGTTGGTCGGCGTGTACCAAAGAATTTCACCGTGGCCGAACAAAGGTGTCAAAACAAACTGGTCCATCGGATGAATGTTAAAACCATCAGAATGCTCAGGCTTAGTTAAAGCTACGACCAAGATCGCAAGTGCTACCGCGGCATAGAGTACGATTTTACGCATCTTTGGACTTTTCCTTGTCTTGCCCGCTTGGGCGTTTTTCTTTTGCTTTGGCTTCCGCCGCAGCGTTTTGATCTTGAAGTTCCTTGGCCGAGCGCATCATCGTGCGCACCCCTGCCGCAAACCCCAGCAATGTAAACAGGATCAGAAAGATCGGGATCGTCCCAAACAGGCTATCCAGCCCAAATCCAATCCCAAAACCCATCCCCAGTCCAACGACCAGTTCGATCACCATCCGCCACGCGGCCCCTGCCGCCGAGTGATGGTTCTCATGACGCATCCCCGGGGCTTTCGCCGCTTTGGCCGCATTGATGCGGGTTTCGAGCGCTGCCAAAGCTTTTGGATCAGGCCCGTCCGACATCATATTGTCCCCTCGGTGACAGTCCCGCGGAACCTAGGCTGCGGCAAGGTTCGAGTCAACGCGCAATACGTGGCTCAATTTTCGATGTAACATACTGTTTTAACTCGGATATTATCAAACACCGAACCTTCGCCTCAATCCATGCTTAGCAATATGACATTCAACCATTTGGTTGAAGGTATGCTCAGCCAGCGCAATTCCAATTGGTAAAAATATCCCCGCCGTAGGCTCCTGAACCCAACGCCATTCCCACCCGTCAACCCTTAACCAAACAGTTGACCTTTCCCCCACAAGGTCGCTACCCCTACGCATATGAACATCGATCTTATCTTTGCCGCCCTTAGTGATCCAACCCGTCGCGCAATCATGACGATGTTGTTAGAAGACGACATGGCCGTCACTGATGTTGCCGAACCGTTTGACATGTCACTGGCAGCAATTTCCAAGCATTTAAGCATCCTGTCTCGCGCTGGCCTGATCGCACAGGAAAAACGTGGGCGGGTAAAATGGTGCAAACTGGAACCCGGTGCCATGAAAGACGCGTCCATCTGGATGGAAGGTTTCGGCCAGTTCGAAGCCGTCAATCTTGATGCTTTCGAACGGTTTTTGGACACCGAACTGGAAAGTTGAACTTTTCCCAACCGGCGTTAACGCTTGCTTGATACCCTGCCCCTAGATTGAACCCAAGGCGCCAGTGAATGCTGTCAGAACGAGGCGGGAAATCTCCCATCTTCACCGCCGGATCTTTATTCTGACAGGTTTTCCCGTATGCGGGCCTTTGCCCTATCCAACCACGCTCTTGATATTCGCGGCGACGCGAATGCAGTCACGCGATCCCAAACAGCTGAATTGCCTAGAGCCAAGCCGGGGTAACCTTGCCATTTATCAAGTGACCAATGCAGCGGTGCTGGAGGCGCTGCATCACACACCTTGAGGCGTTCGCCTAGGAAGTTCGGTGAAGGGAAACGAAAACGCCCGGGGCCTAAACCCCGGGCGTTCATAACTCGTAATATGCGGGTTAATTACCCTTAATCGACTAGTTCAGCGCTTTATCCGTAATCGCATGTGTCCAAGCACCTTCAGGCGCCTTGGAAATCACAGGATCAGAACCACCGCCCAACAGGCTGTCGACTGTGCGCTGATAATCGGCCACATCCAACGCACCGTTGGAACCAGCGGTCAGTTTGGCAATCTCGCCCATCATCCGCTTCTGGTGCTTTTCCGTTTGCGCACCAGTCTCGTCATGCTCAAGCACGATCAAAGCAGCAGCATCTGGGTTTTCTTCGGCCCATTTCCAACCTTTCATCGACGCGCGAACAAAACGCACCATTTTGTCTTCAAAGGCTGGATCTTTCAGGTTTTCACCCAAGACATACATACCATCCTCAAGCGTGGCGACGCCTTGGTCTTCATATTTGAACACAACCAAATCGTCCGCTGTCAGGCCCGCATCGATGATCTGCCAATACTCGTTATATGTCATAGTCGACACACATGCCGCTTGGCCCTGCAAGATCGGATCAACGTTAAAGCCCTGTTTCAGAACCGTCACACCGCCGTCAGAACCGTCTGTGGCCAGACCAAGTTTGCTCATCCAGCTTAGGAACGGATATTCATTGCCAAAGAACCAAACACCAAGCGTCTTGCCAGCAAAGTCAGCCGGAGACGCAATACCGGCATCCTTGCGGCAAGTCAGCATCATACCCGAAGACTTGAATGGCTGCGCGATGTTCACAAGGTCCAAACCTTTTTCGCGAGACGCCAAAGCAGATGGCATCCAATCAAGCACAACATCGGCACCGCCACCCGCGATTACCTGTGCAGGTGCCACATCCGGGCCACCAGGCTTGATGGTCACATTCAGGTCTTCATCTGAATAAAACCCGTTATCCAAAGCCACATAATAGCCGGCAAACTGTGCCTGCGTGACCCATTTAAGTTGCAGAGTCACATCGTCAGCGGCCTGCGCGATACCCGCGCCAAACGCCATCGCACCAGCAATTGCTGTTGATAGTATCTTTTTCATTGGTCTTTCTCCCAGTTGGTTAATTTACTTCACTTTCGTCAGCCGCGTTGCGAGGGATGCCAGAAGGTCACGGCCTTCTCGATCATCGCCACGCTGCCGTAAAAGGCGGATCCGGCCAAAGCCGCCACGGCAATTTCTGCCCAAACCATATCAAGCGCCAAGCGCCCGACTTCGGTAGAAATTCTAAACCCCATCCCTTTGATGGGCGAGCCGAAAAATTCCGCCACAATCGCACCGATAAGCGCCAGAGTAGTACAGATTTTCAGCCCGTTAAAGATAAACGGCATCGCTGCCGGTAAACGCAGTTTCATCAAAGCCTGCGGATAACTGGCCGCATAGGTGCGTATCAAATCGCGTTGCATATGGTCAGTCGCTTGCAACCCTTGCACAGTATTCACAAGCATTGGAAAGAATACCATTACTACAACGACCGCCGATTTTGACTGCCAGTCAAAACCAAACCACATCACCAAAATGGGCGCCATGCCGATGATCGGTAAAGCGGCGACAAAATTGCCGACAGGCAACAACCCACGTTGCAGGAATGGCGAGCGGTCCACCGCAACCGCCATCAGAAATGCCGCAGAACAGCCAATGATATAGCCCGACATTGCCCCCTTGATGAAGGTCTGGACGAAGTCGACCCAAAGCGTATCCAGCGAGTTGCCAAAAGCCGCACCAATCGCAGAAGGAGCAGGCAGCAATATCGGGCTAATTTCAAAGCCCCGCACCAAACTCTCCCAGATTATTAGCAAACTCATTCCAAAAATCGCGGGAACCAAAAGCCGGATCGCACGTGAATTGGCCCTGTTCGCCAGCCAAACATTCGCCGCCCAGGCCGCCAGCCAAAAGATCATGGCACCGATCGCAATATTCATCGCGCCATCCCCATTCGTTTCAGTGTGGCACCCTGAATGACCCCGATGATCCCAACCAACGCCGCCGCCAGCACAGCGGCAGATATAAGTGCGCTCCAAATCTGAATGGTCTGGCCGTAATACGATCCCGTCAACATCCGCGCGCCAAGTCCACCCTGCGCGCCCGTTGGCAGTTCGGCCACAATCGCCCCGATCAAACTGGCAGCCATCGCAATTTTAAGCGAGGTGAACAGATAGGGCATCGAAGACGGAAACCGCAGTTTCCAAAACATTTGGCTGCGCGAGGCATGCCACGTTGTCATCTGGTCCAATTGCATATGATCCGGGCTGCGCAGCCCTTTGACCATGCCCACAACAACCGGGAAAAATGACAGATACATCGAAATCACCGCCTTAGGCACAAGTCCCGAGATGCCAACGGCGTTTAAAACCACAATCACCATTGGCGCAATGGCAAGGATCGGGATTGTCTGGCTGGCAATGACCCAAGGCATCACGCTCATATCCATCGCCCGATTATGCACAATGCCAACGGCCAACAAAATGCCCAGCAACGTGCCCATAACAAACCCCAGCGCTGTCGCCGACAAAGTCACCCAACCATGATAAATTAAACTACGTTTGGAAAACGCCTTACCCTTGGCAACCATTGCCCCGGTAGTTCGCCAAATTTCGGTAGTCACTTGATGCGGCGCAGGCAGGCGTGGTTTTTCTTGGGACCAAGTATCATCAACCAACGCGCTAAAATTTAGCGTCACATCGGCCCGCTTTGCCTTGTCATAGGCCCAAGGGGCGTTCAACTTGATGGCCATTGCGTACCAGATCACGAAAATCGCCAGAACGACGGTCAAAATGGGCAAGACGCTACGCATTGGCAGCTCCTGATTTCAGCGTTCCAAAAATACTCGCGCCGCAGGCCAGATTATCCGAGGAAAATTTCTTGAGTATTTTAAGAACAATGAAAGGAAATCGTGATGGAATGCAAAAGCGGTACAGGCTGGAGAGCCGATGGCCGTGAACGATGAAAGCGCCTTGTCCCTTGCCTGGGACGGGGTGTTTTTTTTGCAACGTATTAATCATACGAATGCCCTGCACGAAGGCCATCCCGCACCCGATGGGCGATTTTGATGAATTCTTCACTGTCCCGAATATCAAGCGGGCGCTCTTTTGGCAGCGTGCTTTCAATCACATCGGCAATCCGGCCCGGACGCGGTGACATGACGACGATTTTAGTTGAAAGATAGACAGCTTCGGGGATTGAGTGGGTGACAAAAGCGATGGTTTTGTTGGTTTTCGCCCACAACTGCAAAAGCTGCTCATTCAGGTGATCGCGCACGATTTCATCCAGCGCCCCAAATGGTTCATCCATCAGCAGGATGTCAGCATCAAATGCCAACGCACGTGCGAT
Source organism: Paracoccaceae bacterium (assembly GCA_047622625.1). Classification (GTDB taxonomy): domain Bacteria; phylum Pseudomonadota; class Alphaproteobacteria; order Rhodobacterales; family Rhodobacteraceae; genus UBA5972. Next base: position 15,098 of record JBLHMX010000024.1, read on the forward strand.
ACTGGCGCGTTGCTGCATGCCACCGGATAATTGCCACGGGAACTTATTTTCAAACCCATCCAAATCAACCAGCGACAGCACACGTTTCACCCGTGCCGCTTGGTCTGCTTTGGCCAGTCCCATGATTTCCAGCGGTAGCTTGATATTCCCTCCGATTGTGCGCCACGGATAAAGCCCAGCGGCTTGGAAAACATAACCGTAAGCACGGGACTGCCGCGCCTCGGCTGGGCTGACACCGTTCACAGTAATCTCACCCGAAGTGGGTTGCTCAAGATCAGCCATCACCCGTAGAAATGTGGTTTTTCCGCAGCCGGATGGGCCGATGAACGACACGAACTCCCCCTTCTTGATCTCAAGATCAATGTTCTGCAACGCGTGCACCGGCCCGTCATTTGTTTCAAATGTCAGAGACAGATTTTCGGCTTTGATGACGATGTCTGAATTCGGCAATGCCATTACTCTTCCAAACTTTCATCAAGTACATCCCAATCCAATACCGGGGTTTTGTAGAGTCCAGACATGTGACCCAGAAAAAAAACTAAGGCGAAAGCTGGATACAAAATTAGATTCGGTTGCCACCAAGCACCTGCCGAAAAAAAGGCAACAATTAGTGACAACATTGCGAAAAAACTTCGCATTCTTGCGTATTCCCGATTTACGTTTTTTTGACGACCGTCCATCAAATCCCCGCCGGAATGTTCAAAGGATCGCGCTTAATCATCTTAGGCGAAGTCAGCGCTTTCCATTTGCTCAGCGCCTGATGCGCCGATGGAAACGCTGGGCGCGGGATGAATTTTCCTCGTCCAGGTTGCGGTTGCGAGTTCTGCCCCCAAGCCCAAATCACGTCACCACGCGACAAGGTAAAGCGTGACTGCGCCGTGACGTTGAAGCCCTCAAACACGTTGTAATCTAGAATCGAATGGTGGTTTGAGGGGCTGATCGTTTTGCTGATCTTAGGATCCCAAACCACAATATCAGCATCCGCTCCTTCCACGATTGCGCCTTTGCGGGGGTAGATATTCAGGATTTTGGCAACGTTGGTTGAGGTCGCGGCAACGAACTCGTTTGGCGTAAGTCGGCCAGTTTCGACGCCCTCGGTCCACAGAACCGCAAGCCGTTCTTCCAGCCCGTTCGAACCGTTCGGAATGATCCTAAAATCATCGCGCCCAGCGCGTTTTTGTTCGGTGTTGAAGGCGGCGTGATCGGTTGCCACGACTTGCAAAGATCCGGACTGCAAGCCTGCCCAAAGGCTGTCCTGATGATCCTTAGACCTAAACGGAGGCGACATGACGCGCCGCGCCGCATGGTCCCAATCTTTGTTGAAATACTCGCTTTCGTCCAGCGTCAGGAACTGGATCAACGGTTCGCCATAAACCCGCATGCCTTTTTGGCGCGCGCGGCGGATGGCTTCGTGGGTTTGCTCGCAAGATACATGCACGATGTACAAAGGCACGCCCGCCGTGTCGGCGATGGTGATCGCGCGGTTGGCGGCTTCGCCTTCCAGTTCTGGTGGGCGGGAATAGGCGTGGCCTTCGGGGCCGGTGATGCCTTGGTCGAAATATTTCTGCTGTAGCTCGGCCACCAGATCGCCGTTTTCGGCGTGAACCATCGGCAGCGCGCCGAGTTCGGCGCAGCGTTTGAACGACGCGAACATTTCGTCGTCTTCGATCATCAATGCGCCCTTATAGGCCATGAAATGCTTGAAGCTGTTCACGCCCATTTTCACGGCGTCTTCCATTTCGGCGAAGACGTTTTCGTTCCAGCCGGTGATAGCCATGTGATAGCCGACATCGCCGCAAATCTGTGGTGCCGACTTGCGGTGCCATTCGTTGATGGCGTTCTTGATGGAGCCATCGGCCCCTGGCAGGCAGAAATCCACGATCATCGTCGTGCCACCGGCGGCGGCGGCCCATGTGCCCGTTTCAAAGGTTTCTGCGGCGGTCGTGCCCATGAATGGCATTTCCAGATGCGTGTGCGGGTCGATGCCGCCCGGGATCACATAAGCTCCCTCGGCATCGATATATTCATCGCCCTTAAGGTTCTCGCCGATCTGTTTGATCGTCTCGCCCTCGATCAGAACGTCGGCCTTCCAAGTGCGATCCGCCGTACAGACGGTGCCGTTTTTGATGACTTTGGTCATTGGTTTTTCCTTTGCTTATATCGAGCCAAAGCAATCAATTGCGTCGCCCCGAATATTAATATCCTGCAGTTTGGTTGCACTTTTTAAAGCCAAGCAAAACTCATCGTCTTTTGGAACGTAAACCACACAATAGCCCATCGTTTCCCCAGTTGTGACCCAACAACTCGTTTCTGAACCATTCTCTAGTGCCAAATTGGCAATATATGGCTCGACCAAAGCTTCTGTGAAGCTCGCGACCATATCCTTGTGCCACTCAACGGCAAGCGGCCTTCCCATGGCACCTGTGGAAATGCTTTCAACTACTGGATCATAGTCACGCAACTCATCAGCGATTATCACAGAAATCTTGCTTTGAGCCATTTCTATATCGCTCACTCCACAATCCCCGCCGTCTCAACTACCGCATGAAACAGCACATTGGCCCCAGCCGCTGCCCATTCCGATGAAATCTCCTCGGCCTCGTTATGCGACAGCCCATCAACACAAGGACACATCACCATCGCCGTTGCGGCAACGCCGTTGATCCAACACGCATCATGTCCTGCACCTGAAATCAGGTTTCGGTGGGAATACCCCAGCCGTTCAGCGGCATTGCGCACGGCCGAAACACAGCCCTCGTCAAACTCCACCGGATCAAAGCCGCCGACTTTTTCAAACTCGACACTCAGCCCCATATCATCGCAAATCTTTTGCGCGCCAGCCTTCAATCGCGCCTCCATATCCGCAATCACATCCAGTTGGGGCGAACGCAGGTCGACCGTGAACACCACCTTGCCGGGGATGACGTTGCGGGAATTCGGATAGACATCAATATGTCCCGCCGCACCCACCGCATCGGGGGCGTGCGACAAAGCGATTTCATCGACCAGTTCCAGCACCCGCGCCATACCCAGCCCTGCGTTTTTGCGCATCGGCATGGGGGTAGACCCAGTATGTGAATCCTTGCCGGTGATCGTCAGTTGCGTCCACGACAGCCCCTGACCGTGGGTGACCACACCGATCAGCTTATCTTCGGCCTCCAGAATCGGCCCCTGCTCGATATGCAGTTCAAAAAACGCATGCATCTTGCGCACGCCGACCTCTTCTTCGCCGCGCCACCCGATCCGCGCCAGCTCATCCCCAAACCGCAAACCTTTCGCGTCTTCCAACGCATAGGCCCAGTCTTGCGTGTGCTGACCACCAAATACACCGGAAGCCAGCATCGGCGGCGCATAGCGCGTGCCTTCTTCATTGGTCCAGTTGGTGACGACGATGGGGTGCTTGGTTTTAATGCCAAGATCATTCAGGGAGCGAATGATCTCAAGCCCCCCAAGCACCCCGAGCACCCCGTCATATTTCCCGCCCGTAGGCTGGGTATCAAGGTGCGAACCTACATAAACCGGCAGCGCGTTTGGGTCCGTGCCCTCGCGCCGCGCAAACATATTTCCCATCTGGTCAAGGCCCATGGTGCAGCCAGCGGCCTCGCACCAATCCTTGAACAAATGACGGCCAACGCCGTCTTCATCCGTCAGGGTTTGTCGATTATTGCCGCCTGCCACACCGGGGCCGATCTTGGCCATTTCCATCAAGCTGTCCCACAAACGGTCACTGTTGATTTTCATGTTATCGCTTGGTGCTGGCATGTCTTTTCCCTACTTCAATTCAACTTCAACAAAGGCCATCGGCTTGGCCCCACCGTTGATAACATTGTGGTTAACGCCCTTGTCGCGGCTGTAAGCCTGCCCAGCAGTCACAAGTACCTGAGTTTCACCGCCATCCGGCGATTGCAGAGTCATGTTGCAGTCGGTCAATGCAGTAATCACATAGTGCATTTCATGAGTATGCCAGCCGGTTTCGTCGCCGGGCGCAAAATCAAATCGTGTGACACGCACGCGCGCATCATCCACTAACTGCGTCGCTTTTGCCAAATTCCGAGAACTCACAATATCCCCCCAAGTCTCGTTGACTTCTACGGACAGACCTCTTGCCTAAACAATGTTCCTGACCGTATGGTCAAGATACGACACTAACCTGACCAATTGGTCAAGATAATTCTGAACGAGGCTTTACGTGAACATCGAAGCAAAACCCATCCGCAAGAAAGAAATCCGCGCCGAACGCGAGCGGCTGATCTTAGAGGCGGCTGAAAAAGTCTTTGCAGAGGCGGGGTTTGGCGGGGCAACTATGCAATTAATCGCTGATATGGCCGGGTTGCCCAAGGCGAATTTACATTACTATTTCCCGACCAAAGAAAGCCTGTATCGCCAAGTCGTGCAGAACATTTTCCAAATCTGGCTGCGTGCGGCCGATGTATTTGACAGCGCTGAAGGCCCCGCCGAAGGCATCGGCGCCTATATCGACGCCAAAATGGAAATCAGCCGCAAACATCCCGCAGGCAGCAAGGTTTGGGCCAGCGAAGTCATGCACCGCGCCCCTGTGATCCAGGATTATCTGGAAACCACACTGGCGGATTGGACAGAAGGTCGGATGCAAGTCATCCAGCGCTGGATTGATGAGGGGCGGATGAACCCCGTCAGCCCGCGACACCTGCTCTATATGTTATGGGCCACCACGCAGCACTACGCCGATTTCGGGCATCAGATTGAGACGCTGAATGGCGGGCCTATGAGTGACGCGGAATGGGACGAGGCCAAAGCGAGTGTAAAGGGGATTATCTTGGCGGGGATTGGGGTGGAGGGGTAGGGTTTTACGCGGCGCGGCTTTCTCATTCGCCGCGACGAAATACGTGTGGAACCCTTTGAGTGTCAGGTTGTAGGCAAGCAGCGGCTCGTTGATCACCGAGACCGAGACAACCTCAGCCCAGCTCGCATCGGCGTTCAGCCGGAGAGAGCATAGTGGTCAACTGAATTGGATGGCTACCCACAACTTAAGCTCTATCTATTGGTCATTCAAAAGTGAAAGTCAGCCGCCTGCTATAGACTTCGGCTTCTCCGGTCGGGAAATGCGGAAATTGTATTCCTTCAAGGATTACGATGAGCGAAAGACACGCCTATACCAAAACAACACTACCTGTCTCAAAGGCCGTCACGGGTTTCGGTCAAAAACTAAACGTAGAACTCCAAATTGAGTAACCTACCTTGATCATCAAAATCGAGGTTTATGTTTAATGGCTCAAAAGAGAATTTCCTTTTTGCATCCTCACTTAATAACTGGTCCAGCCTCACTGAATCTCGACATTTTCGGATTGCAATTTCACCATTGTCATCGATTTCATCGATAACAAGTTGGCCAACCAAATCATCTTCTCGGTTTATTCGAATTTTAAGTGTACTCAAAATTTCTCCCTTTAACCCCCAGGGACAAAAGTCGTTGCCATTTCGGCTGTGATGGAGGTTTTTACAATTGCCTTGCCATTTTTGACTTGATAAACGACGTACCCGCTACCGTATGGAACCAGAACATCAACTTTATTATAGGCCATTATTGTGCCTTCTGGCCAGCTTGCGGATGAAACTGTGGGCTTCAATTCTTCAAGCGCTTGGTTCGCATCCGCCCTAGAGGCAAATCCCAAGTCTCTCTCGATCGCTTTGTCGACAACGCGTGGTGCTTTGCTGTTCACAACTCTGTTGACAGGAGGCAAACACGGCCCATTATGCACCCAAACAGGAGCAGCGTTCTCGTTTGCCGCCACGAAATAAGTGTGGGATTCC
>JBLHMX010000025.1:0-20753 GCA_047622625.1 Paracoccaceae bacterium
GGCCTATGCACCTGCCAGTTTCATGCAGCATTTCATCGTGTTTGTTTTGTCGGTCTTTATAGGCTTCCAAGTGATCTGGAATGTCAGCCACGCGCTGCACACGCCGCTTATGGCGATCACTAACGCGATTTCCGGTATCATTGTGTTGGGCGCATTGCTGCAGATTGGTTCGGATAATAATCTGGTTATGGCACTTGCGGCGATTTCGGTTTTGATTGCCACTATCAACATTGTCGGTGGGTTCATGGTAACACGCCGCATGTTGCAAATGTTCCAGAAATCTTAGGGGAGGGCGAAAGATGAGCATAGGTTTAGTAACAGCCGCCTACATCGCGGCATCAGTTCTTTTCATCCTCGCCCTTGGTGGGCTGTCCAACCAAGAAAGCGCCAAGCGCGCAATCTGGTATGGCATTATCGGTATGGCAATCGCGGTTGTTGCAACGGTCATGGGTCCACAAATGGACATCGGCGGTATTCTGATCGTGATGATGGCCATCGGCGCAATTATCGGTGTCATTGTCGCCAAGCGCGTTCAAATGACGGGCATGCCGCAACTTGTGGCAGCGTTGCACAGCTTTGTTGGTTTGGCTGCGGTGTTTATAGGAATTAACTCCGCCCTAGATAGCGGCCATTTCCCCACTCACGCAGAAGAGGTTATTCATCAGGTCGAAGTGTTTATCGGCGTTTTCATCGGCGCGATTACTTTTACGGGCTCGATCATTGCCTATGCAAAGCTTGCGGGTTCGATCAGTGGCAACGCTTTGATTTTGCCAGGTCGGCATGTGTGGAATGGGCTGATGCTGGCGGCTTCAATCGTGCTTTTGGTGTTGTTCATGCAAGGCGCGGGTATTTGGACGTTGTACTTGATGACGGCAATTGCTTTTGTCATTGGCGCGCATCTGGTAATGGCCATTGGCGGCGCGGATATGCCGGTCGTTGTGTCTATGCTAAACAGCTATTCTGGCTGGGCCGCTGCAGCAACTGGGTTCCTGTTGAACAATGATTTGTTGATCGTCACGGGTGCGCTTGTGGGCTCCAGCGGTGCGATCCTGTCTTACATCATGTGCAAAGCGATGAATCGCCAGTTTCTGGCTGTGATCCTTGGTGGTTTTGGCGGCCCAAAAGGCCCAGCTATGGAAATCGAAGGCGAACAGATCGCAATAGATGCGGCTGGTGTTGCCGCAGCATTGGATGACGCGGACAGCGTGGTTATCGTGCCAGGTTACGGCATGGCTGTGGCCCAAGCCCAACAATCGGTGTCAGAACTGACCAAACGCCTGCGGGCAAAAGGTAAAAACGTACGCTTTGGTATACACCCTGTCGCGGGTCGTTTGCCCGGCCATATGAACGTACTGCTGGCCGAAGCGAAAGTGCCGTACGACATCGTTCTGGAAATGGATGAAATTAACGACGATTTTCCGGAAATCGACGTGGTGATGATCATTGGGTCCAACGACATTGTTAACCCAGCCGCGCAAGAAGATCCCAACAGCCCAATCGCTGGCATGCCAGTGCTTGAGGTTTGGAAAGCCAAACAAGTGTTTGTCTCAAAACGCGGGCAGGGCACTGGATATTCTGGTATCGAGAACCCGTTGTTTTTCAAAGAAAACACCCGGATGTTTTATGGCGACGCAAAAGCAAGCCTCGATGCGCTGCTAACACGCATCAGTTAATGGTCGCAAAAGAATGAAATTGGGGACCTTCGGGCCCCTTTTTCATGGAATTCCTTGACGAAAAAACCTGACTGGGTTTCATTGTTCGACAAATACTCAAACTTCGACTTGGCTTGGAAAAGAGACTTCACATGGTATCCGCAAATTTCACACTTCAAAACCGCAATCAAAAAGGCCCAACGGCGCCGCTTGCGCAATTTGGTTTTGCCAACGAAACTGATACGCTGACAGATGTTTTGTTAGGCTCGCCCGCCCATCTTCAACATTTGGCCACCAGCAGCCTGTCCAAAAAACACCTGCGCGAAGCTCCGTGCAATGTGCAAATCGCCCAGTCTCAGCATGCGGAATTGGTGTCTGCCTATGAACATTTTGGTGTCAAAATTCATTGGCATGAACCAAGCCATGAACTGCCGATGCAAGTCTATGCTCGGGATTCCAGCGTGATGACGCCCTATGGCGCGATCATTACCGCAATGGCGAATTGGTGGCGACGCGGCGAAAATTATGCGGCTATCCGCACGTATCAAGCGCTTGATATTCCGATTTACGACATGGTAACCGCCGGAACTTTTGAAGGTGGCGATTTTAATGTGATCGAGGAAGGCTGCGTGTTAATCGGATGCGGCGGCGCGCGCACCCAAGAAGAAGGCGCCCGCCAAGTTGCTGGCTGGTTTGAAGACGAGGGCTGGGAAGTGCGGCTGGCCTTTATCGATGAGTATTATGTGCATATCGACCTGATGGTCGTTCCGATTGCCCCAAAACTAACAGCGGTGTGTTTGGATTGCACAGAACCCGGAATTGTTGCCTGGCTCAAGGCCAAAGGCCACGAAATAGTCGATGTACCGTTCCCGGATACGATGGCGCTTGGCTGCAATTTCATGTCGCTGGGTCAGGATCGGATCATCGCGCCTACGTCAAGTAAGGCCTTGGTTGGAAAGCTAAAAGCCTTGGGATTTGACGTGGCCGAGGTTGAAACGGCCGAGATTTCAAAAACCGGGGGGGGCATCCATTGCATGGCACAAGCCCTGTGTCGGGTCGCTTGATTTTTAGTCCGCGATAACGGCCTTAGATATCGACCAAAACCACGCTTTTGCCATTGGCCGATAATGCGACTTTACCGTTATAAAGCTTCAATGCATCTTCGCCGAAAACATCAAATCGCCAGCCGCGCAGTGCTGGGCCTTCGGTGTTACCTGCCGCGATTTCATCAAGGTCTGACACCGTCGCGATCAGTTTTTGCGCAACCCCGGCTTCTTCTGCTTTGGCTTTCAATAAAACCCGCAGTAAATCCGCCAAGCCTTCGCTGCCAGCCTGTTTTTCCCGCTGGGGCGCAGGTGTCGGCAGATCGTCAACCGGGCAGGCAACGCCAGCCTTTACCGCCGCCAAAATCCCCTCAGCAATATCGCCGCGCCGGGCCTCGCGTAACAACAAGCGAGATTTCCCTAAATCGTCATGCAAAACAGGCTTGGTCGATGCGATTTCCAGCATCGCGTCGTCTTTATAAACCCTGGACCGCGGAACATTGCGCGTTTGGGCATAATCTTCGCGAAAACGGGCAAGCTCGCGCACTACGGCCAAAAACCTAGCAGAAGAACTGCGAGTTTTGACGCGCTTCCATGCGTTTTCTGGCAAGATTGTATAGGTGTCTGGATTGGTCAGAATTTCCAGTTCTTCATCAACCCACTTTACCCGGTTGGTCGCAACGATGCGCTCTGCCAAAAATTCATAGACTTCGCGCAGATGCGTTACATCGCCAAGCGCGTAATTCTGTTGTTTTTCGGTCAGGGGCCGGCGGCTCCAATCGGTGAAACGAGAAGATTTATCTACGGGTTTGCGCGCGATCTTGCGCACCAAAGTTTCATACCCGACCTGCTCGCCAAAGCCACACACCATTGCGGCAACTTGAGTGTCAAAAAACGGCTTTGGAAAAACGTTACCTTCAACAAAGAAGATCTCCAAATCTTGTCGTGCAGCATGAAAAACTTTCACGATACTTTCGTCACGAAACAAATCATAAAGCGGGTCAAGCACCATCTTGCCGGATAACACATCGACAAGAACCGCGCCTTCGTCGCCTTCACCAGGCATCGCCATTTGGATCAGGCACAGTTTCGAGTAGTATGTGCGTTCGCGCAAAAACTCGGTGTCAATCGTCACATAGGGGTGTGCGGCCGCAGCTTTACAGTATTCTGCCAGCTCTTTAGTCGTGGTCAAAGTTTTCATTAAAGGTCTTTATTCAGTACTCGTACGGTTGTCCACCAATGCAATATCCATAGGTGAAATGATCAAAAAGGGGAAGCCTCAAATGGTGAAACAATCTGCCCGTATAAGCTGAATTTCACCAGAACAATGTGCGCGGGCACGGCACACCGATCACCCACGCTAATGCGTCAGGCTATAAGGGCCTGATTTTCAACCGGGTGATCCGATTGTCTTCGCGTTCAAGAACTTCAAAACGAAATCCGTGGAAGCTGAACACTTGGCCGATGGTAGGGATCGACTGGCTTTCGTGAATGACCAAGCCAGCGATCGTATTTGCGTCTTCATCTGGCAAGTTCCAATCGGTCGAACGGTTGAAATCGCGGATCGTCATAGACCCTTCTACAAGCATATGCCCGTCGCCCGATGGTTCGGGTGCCAAATCAACATCGGTGTCATGTTCGTCAGTTATTTCGCCAACGATTTCTTCCAAGATATCCTCAAGCGTAATCAACCCCTGCAGGGCGCCATATTCATCAACGACCAGCGCGAAATGGGCACGGCGGCGCAGAAATTCACGCATTTGGTCATCAAGTGTTGTGGTTTCCGGTACAAAATAGGGTTCCATCGCGACATCCAGAACCTTAAAATCATTCACACCATCATTGGCACCGCTTTTGGCGCTAAGCCTGTGTACCTCGCGCAACAGGTCTTTTGCGTGAACAACGCCAACGATATTTTCCTGTTCGCCCTGATAAACGGGCAGGCGTGTGAAACTTGATTTCAGGCATTGGGTCAAAATCGCTTCAGGCTTGTCGCCCGCATCAATCATTTCGATTTCTTGGCGATGCAACATAATTTCTTCGACTTCGCGGTCCTTCAAATCTAGCGCCCCTAAAAGACGGTCGCGGTCATCTTTTCGCATAGCTCCGTCGGAATGACCAAGCGCGATGGTGCCGGCAATTTCTTCTTGAATGGCGAGAACCGAGCCGTCAGGATCGGTGCGCACACCAAAGGCACGCAAAGTCAAACGCACGTACCACCTGATTGCGGTCACGATAGGCGACAGCACAGACACGAGGATGGAAATACTAGGTGAAACAAGTCTGGCAGCCGTTTCCGGATTGGAAATTGCATAGGTTTTGGGCATAACTTCTGCGAACACCAGCACCAACACAGTCATCACCAACGTGGCCAGCGCAACACCGCTGTCCCCATACATTCGAGTAAACAGGCTGGTCGCCAAAGCCGCTGCCAAGATATTCACCAGATTATTGCCCAAAAGAACGGCGCCTATCAAACGCTCTGTATTTTCGGTCAGCCGCAACGCACGAAGCGCACCGCGGGTTTTCTTGTCGGCTAACGCGCGCAACTTCCCCCGACTTGCAGCTGTCAAAGCGGTTTCCGAGCCGGAAAAGAACGCCGACAATACCAACAATGCGACAATCACTGCAACACTCACCCAAAAGGTGCTGTCCCAGATCACAATCTCGCGTATTGGGGTTTCCATGGCCGTGTTTGTCCTTAATTAGGGTTAAAGTTTCGCTTGTTATGGGGGCAAACCCAATTGTCTGCAAGGTTTGGACATGGTTGAGGCCAAGGATTTAGGGGTTCTTGAGGGCCCGGTTTTGCTGTTCGGTGGACCGTATTCCAACCTTCATGCACTGCAAGCGATGATGGATTGGGCGGAGAAGGCGAAAATCCCGCCTCAGAACCGTATTTGTACCGGTGATGTGGTGGCATATGGCGGTGATGCAGTTGGCTGTGCCGACTTGATGCAACACTTGAAGTGCCCGACTGTGGCGGGTAATTGCGAAATCCAATTGGCCCAGAATGCCAATGATTGTGGCTGTGGTTTCAAGGATGGCAGCGCCTGTTCAACACTGTCTGTTGAATGGTACGGCTATGCGAACCGCGTTATCACGCAGGCCCATCGGGATTGGTTCAAAAGCTGCCCCGATAGGTTAACGTTTCGTCACAATGACAAACGATATGTGGTGATCCACGGTGGAGCAGGCGATGTTAGCCGGTTTTTGTGGCCGATCACTTTGGAAGATGATTTTTGGCATGAAATCAGCCTGTTACAAGAAGAAATCGGCGCTTTTGATGGCGTGATTGCTGGCCGTTGTGGTGTGGCATTCTAACGTCGGATCGATGGTGTTCATTGGGTTAACGCGGGCGTGATTGGCATGCCGCCGAACGACGGAAATAGGGACACATGTTTTTCGGTTCTCGATGGTGACAGCGTTCATTTTGAACGCCTGAAATATGACGTGGCCAGCGCAGTTGGTGCGATGGAACAGGCTGGCTTACGCCAAGGCTATCAGGAAAGTTTGAAATCAGGGTATTGGCCCAACGAAGACGTCCTGCCTAAATCCATGCGGCGCTAGGGGATCGGCTTTTGTCCCGTCTAATTCTAGGCCAGTGGATGATGGGTCAGAACAAGTGATTTCAGACGTTCTTCCAGCACATGCGTATAGATTTCTGTCGTCGAAATATCAGCGTGACCCAAAAGCGTTTGGATGACCCGTAAATCTGCGCCACCTGCTAACAAGTGCGTAGCAAATGCGTGTCGCATTGTGTGAGGTGTAATATTGTCAGGGTTCAATTGGGCCGCCACTGCCACTTCTTTGATCAACGTATAAAATTTGATTCGGCTTATGTGGCCAACTTTTCCACGGCTTGGAAATAGAAATTTGGATGCGGTTGCCCCCCTTTTGCGGGCAATTTCGGCGGCATAATCCCAATGTACCAACCAGTCGGCAAGTGATGAAATCGCTGGCGGCGATAACGGCACCATGCGTTCTTTGCCACCCTTGCCTTTAACCAACAACATTTGAGGTTTGCCGCGCGCGGAACTTACAGGCAGCGAGACCAATTCACTGACCCGCATGCCTGTTGCGTATAACACCTGAAAAAGACAAAACGACCGCGTTTGTTCCGCCGGCGTTTTACCAAAAGTCTGTGCTGCGATTAACAAACGTTCAACATCAGATTGCGACATGGTTTTGGGTAGGGATTTGGCTTGCTTTGGGGCTTTGATCTGTGAAGCGGGGTTATCTACACGCCAGCTTTCTTCATAGGCAAATCGAAAAAACTGCCGGATTGCAGACAGACGGCGTGCGCGGGTTGACGCAGCAAGGCCCAACCGATCAAGGCTGACTAAATAGGCTTGGATTGTTGCGCGGGAAATGTCTTCAAATGCGACGCCGCGCTTTTGTGTAAAGGCGCTGAAGTCCTGTAAGTCCCGGTCATAAGCCAGCACTGTATTGTCGGCTACATCCAGTTCGGCGCGGGCTGCCTCAAGATAAATCGCAATTCGGGGCCGCATTATCCCCTTCTTTCCAGCAACAACAATTGCAATGCAATGCGCCGTGCTTCTTGTTCCAAACCAACCGCGCGAAACGCTGACAGTGCGGCACGGATGTCGCCAGGATCGGCAAATGCCTCGTCTTTAAGCAACAACATGGCACGCAAAATCGCCTCGCCAAGCTTCTTTTCTTCCAGCAGGGATTTAAGCTGGCCGTTAGGCATCGGCGCCAAAAACGCATCAGCGATTGCGATACCAAGCGTGCCCGGGGGCGCCAGCCCGGTGACATTGCCTATCGCCAACCCCTTTAAAAACAAGTCTTTTGTGTCAGTAGCCTGAAAATCACGCGCCGCCCCTTCATAGCCATTGGACAAAAGCGCCAACTCAAAACCATCGTGTAACGCCTGGTTTTTAAAACCAAGATCGCTTAGGCGGTCGCCGTAATGCAGCGCGAACGGCACTTCGATCGCGATTTCCTTCATGGCTTGGTAGGCCGCGGGTAATTGGCCGGAAATCGCTGTCAAATCGCCTGACAACAAAGCCACATCGAACCTCTGTATCGCCTCGACTCGGTCCCAGATCCCACCTGACGCGGCCGCTTGATTTTCGGTATAAAGATCAATCAGATGGTTCGCCGACAATGCGTGTGACCGCACCAACCGTTCGGCGGCCTCCATTTGTTTGCGCCAAGGGGAGGATGGCTTAAGATCGGCATTAACAAATGCCAGCGGTAAAGCGCCAGTTGGCCGAGGTTGGGCAATTGCTTCGCGCATGGTGAAAATAAGCGGGGTCAGGCGGCTTGGCAGTGGCAAATCTGGTTGATCTTCAAACATGCCAGGATCCAGAAAACGTGTCATCAGATCGGCATCTTCGCGCGAAATAAACGCCAAGGTTTCACCTGTTGCCAATGTTAAAGCCGCGGCGTTCCAATCACCATTGCGGGCAAGGCAGAACACTCGGGCCTGCAAGGTTGGCGCAAATCCGGGGGCTGCGCGCATTGCGGTGCAGGCGTGATCTTCGTGACCAGTTAGCAGGCTTACATCAAACCAACGGCGAAATAATTCCGCCTCGTCTGGGCCTGCGCGTTCTATCAAGGCCTGGGCTTGGTCCAAGGCGCCAAGATCAAGCAATTTGTCGACACGGGCCAATAACAGCACGGATCCGCCGCTGCTTGTTTGAGGGGCGTCAACTTCGGCCAGTAATATGGTGTACAGCAAGGACAAAAGTTCGGGCAGGCTGTCGGTTGCTTGTTTGGCGACAAGGCTTGCGATTGTCTCGGAACTTGAACTGCCCCAGAAATTTCTCGGCAATCCGGTCACGGTACTTGGCAAAATGCCGACGCTGTCTTTGCGGATCGCATCCAACGACGTGACCTCAATTTCCTGCGTTCCTGCACCTTCCACAACCAAGGGAACTTGGTCGACAACGCTGGGTTTTTCGCGCACGGATTGCGACAGCCAATCGATAACCGAAAGAGATTCTTGGGCGGACGCAGGCAAAGCCAGCATCAGAAAAGCCGCTGCAATTCTGCTAATCGACGTCAATTGTAACCTCTTTCGTGACCTCGCCTTGGGGTGCTGAAAGATCGCCAAACAGCGCTTTTCCCAACACGACCAAAAAGCCGATAACTACCAGAATAAATATCCACTTGATTATGCGACCCATGAAGTACCTTTGCCCGAATTGAATTGATCCGGTTTATCCGGATACGTTGGTTTAGTTCACTGTTTGGTGCAGTATATATTGCTTTGCCAGTAATTTCACGCCAAACAGACGCGAAACTTGCAACACAAAGGATACTCGGCGGAATGTCGCGCTATAAGTTGTCAAAAACCGTGGTGATGGTCGGCATGATGGGGGCCGGAAAAACGGCGATTGGCTTGGCTTTGGCCAAATTGATCGGTGTTCGTTTTCAGGATTCAGATGCCCAGATCGAAAAAGCCGCGAATTTAACCATAGCTGAAATTTTTGAAAACTTTGGCGAAGATTTCTTTCGTGACAAAGAAGGCATGGTTTTGGCGCGATTGTTGGAAGGTGACCCGGTCATTTTGTCAACAGGCGGGGGTGCCTATTTGCAAACAGCTAACCGGGATTCGATTGGCAACAAGGGTCTTGCTGTTTGGCTAAAAGCAGATCGTGATTTGCTTTGGTCGCGTGTGCGCAACAAAACAACACGCCCGTTATTGCAGGTCGAAAACCCGCGCGAACGTCTTTTTGAATTGCTGGATGAACGCACGCCGTTTTATCAAAAAGCGGGCCTGGTGGTTGAGGCGCGTTCGGATTATTCCATTCAGGATATGGCTGAACGGGTGTTAGATGGATTGTTATCCCACCCTTCGCAATGCCTTAAAAAGGTTGGATAAAATGACAATCGAAACGCTTCGTGTTGACCTAAAAGATCGGGCCTATGACATTCTGATCGGTCAAGGATTGCTGGCTGACTCTGGCAAATTGATTGCGCCGTTTTTGAAGCGTTCAAAAGTTGCAATTGTCACCGATGACAATGTGGCACCGTTGCATCTTGGCCGTTTTACAGATGCGCTTACGGCGCAGGGGATAGCGGTTTCTGCGCTGACGTTGCCTGCTGGCGAGGCCACAAAGAACTGGCGCGCGCTTGAACAGGTTGTTGAATGGCTTTTGACAGAAAAGATCGAACGCGATGATATCGTGATTGCGTTTGGCGGTGGCGTCATCGGTGATTTAACCGGCTTTGCCGCCGCAATTTTGCGGCGCGGCGTGCGTTTCGTGCAAGTCCCGACATCGTTGCTGGCCCAAGTTGACAGTTCAGTCGGGGGGAAAACCGGTATTAACTCACCGCATGGCAAAAACTTGGTTGGCGCGTTTTATCAGCCAAGTCTGGTTCTGGCTGATATTGGTGTTCTTGGAACCTTAACGTCGCGAGATTTTATCGCAGGATACGGCGAAGTCGCAAAATATGGCATGTTGGGGGACGCTGCGTTCTTTAGCTGGCTTGAACAAAACGGCCCGGCCCTTGCCGCAGGAGATATCACAAAACGGGCATACGCCGTGCGTCGATCTTGTGAAATGAAGGCCGAGATCGTTGCCCGCGACGAGTTTGAACGCGGTGACCGCGCCTTGTTGAACCTTGGTCACACATTTGGCCACGCGCTTGAAGCCGCGACCGGATATTCAAACCGGCTGTTGCACGGCGAAGCTGTCGCCATCGGGTGCGTTTTGGCGTTTGAGGTGTCCCAAAAACTTGGCCTGTGCGCGCAAGAATGCCCAAGCCGTGTCAGAGCACATCTTAGCGACATGAAGATGAAGACCGATCTGACTGATATCGCAGGGAAATTACCGGATGCGGACGGCCTGATGGCGCTGATGGGGCAAGACAAAAAAGTGCAAGATGGAATGCTGAGGTTCATTCTGGCGCGCGATATTGGTGACAGTTTTTTCGCCGAGAATGTGGATATGTCAGTGGTTAAATCAGTTTTGACCGAAGCCTTGTCAAACCGCGATTAAGCTGAACAAGACGCCCCACCTAATACACAAAACTTGGCGCAATGGCGGTGGTTAAGCTGCACTTTGACTTCGGCTTGTTCAAGGCTTTCGCCCATTTCAAACTCGGGCGCATAGGGCAAAAGCGTACAGGCCAAGACCGCAGGTTTTTCGGCCCCTTTGCGCTTCACAACCATGCGCGACGAGGCGCACATCACGTCTTTTGGGTCTTTATTCAGAATGCCCCAACAGGCTGTGGTGATTTCTGGCACATCAATCGTTTCGTCCATTTCGGGGAAAAGAACGGTTTCTGCAGGGTTAAAGGCATCGATTGACAGATTGTGTTTTTTGAAAAGCGTGGCGAAGTTCGCGCGATTATCGACCTCGGCTTCGCCCCAAAGCGTGCGTGCGGCAACGGCAAGTCGTGCGCCTTGATCACGAAGCCATGTCAGGCCTTCCAGAGTTTTGGCATAACTACCGACACCACGAATTTCATCGTGTTGCTGTTGTTTATGATGATCTAAAGAAATGCGAAACGTGAGTTTATTACCATAATTAGCGATTAATTCAGCAAGGCCAGCCTTGACCTTTTTGCGCATCATCGGTTGCATCGCATTTGTTAAGATCAATACGTCATACCCGCGTTCTAAACTAAGGCGGGCCATGTCGATCATTGCTGGGTTCATAAACGGCTCACCGCCGGTAAAGGCGATTTCGGTGACTGGCCACGCGCGATCAACAATCTGATCCAGATAAGGTTCGATATCGGCAACCGTCAGATACACCAGATCGTCATTGGTGGGCGAACTTGCAATATAACAGTTTACGCATTCGATATTGCATAACGTGCCTGTATTGAACCAAAGCGTTTCGGCCCCAATCAATTCAACCGACGCCCGGGTCTGACCATCTGCGGTCACGAACCGATCTTCAAACTTGCCCAATGGAAGAGGGGTCAATGCGACTTTGTTCATCTGTCTCGGCCTATTCACGCTTAATCTACTGAAAACGAATAGAACTTAATTGGCAGGAAGCAACAGGTCAAAAAACGCCATGCACGCAGTTGTGATGGAATGCGCGCTGTTCATCCACAATATCTTGGACCGTAGCGAAATAATCTGGAACCCGATAATAAATCGCGGAAATTGAACGCAAACAGAAAGCTTGGGATTGGGTGTCGCTATAAGTGTTCACTAAGCCTGCAAAAGGATTGCAGTGGCCCTAGGCTGGTGAGGCACAGCGCTGATTGGTGTAATGCAAACTGACTATTTCCGAACTGGAAACAAACGGGTTAAATCCACTGTTTTATTGCCAAAATTAGCACCACTTACCCGGAAGCGAACACAATCGGATACTGATTTGGCCATTATTTTTGTTTAGTAAACAACGGTAATTTGCAATCCGTGAGTTCGGATTATGTGGTCTGTAACGTGTATAGGGGGCTGGTATGCCTTTCATTTCGGTTGTTTCGATAGAACAAACTTTGATCGACGGTGTGCAGACGGACGCTGATGCGACAGAAAACACGCTGACCAACGGCTCGATTCTACGCATTCCTTCTACTGTTACGCATGAGCGATGGGAGTTTTCTGATGATGATGATTGGCTAGGCGATGACTATGCGCCGATGGATGAAGACGGCCATACCAACCCAAACAATGATCTGACAAAGGATACATCTGGCCAAACTGTGGATGGTGTGCGGTATCATATCGACTATGAAATCATCGTCGAAGACGCTGATGGCAATCAATACAGCATTTATGTTCTAGAAGAAGACGGCAATACAAGTGGTGCTGAAGCCGGTGGTGACGGCGACGTTTTCAATGATCAGCAGTGGCTGATTTTTGACAAGGATAATCCCCCGCCCTTAGATGCTGATCTAACGATTGTCTCGTCCGTCGTTCAGGGTGCCAAGTTGCGATACGACGAATTCGTCGCTTGTTTTGCCGAAGGCACTGAGATTCAGATGTCGTTGGGAAAAAAGATGGTCGAAGGCATATTGCTGGGCGACATGGTGCGCTGCGCTGATGGGCAAGTGCGCGAGGTACGTTGGATTGGCCGTAAGAACCTGGCTAGCCAAGACATCGCGGCGCGCCCACAATTGCGGCCTATTAAAATCGCCAAAGACGCATTTGGTAAAGATCTACCCAACCGCGAACTGCTTGTGTCGCCCCAACATCGTATCTTGATCGGCGGGCAGCAAACCGAATTGTGGTTTGGTGAGCCAGAAATGTTGGTGGCCGCGAAACATCTGGTGAATGGCTCAACAATTACTGTCGATGAAGGTGCGAAGGCGGTGTGCTATTATCATATCCTGTTTACGGATCATCAAATCGTCTATTCAAACGGCTTAAAAACCGAAAGCTTTTTTCCTGGGCTTGGGACCCTCAAAGGGTTGGAACATGGCGCGCGCAAAGAACTGTTAGAAATCTTCCCCGAGCTACGCGAAGGGCCACAAATTTACGGTCCTATTGCGCGGCCCGTCGTCAACGCGAATGAAGCGCATGTTTTGCGGTATTAACCCCGGCGACGCTTGCGTCGACCGCCGTTTTCGCCGCCACCTGTGTTGAAATTCAAATCAGGCAAAGTAACCACCGTATCTAATATCGGAAATTTTTCTACCGAATTTGGAATGTTTGACGCATTAACGAAATGTTCCTGAAAACGCGGTTCAATCGCCGTTTCGATTTTGTGGATTTGCTGCACGACTTGTTCAATATCGCGCCGTGCGTCCGTGTTCAGCAGCGCAATCCGCGCGCCAGTGCCCGCAGCATTGCCAGCCGAAGTCACTTTGTCTAACGGACAATCCGGGATCATGCCCAGAACCATCGCGTGTTTTGGGGAAATATGCGCGCCAAAGGCGCCGGCCAAAACGATGCGATCTACACTGTCGACTTCGAACTTATCCATCAATAGACGTGCACCTGAGTAAAGCGCGGCTTTAGCCATCTGAATTTCGCGGATATCGCGATTGGTGACTGTAATCACTGGCCCGCCAGTTTCAGAGCCGTCCCACACCATATAGGAATATGTGCGACCATCCAGAAAACATCGGGCCGTGCCAGTTTGTTCGGGCGAGCCGATCAAGCCTGGCCCATCCAGAACTCCGGCAATACGCATTTCGGCAACCATTTCGATAATGCCCGACCCGCAAATGCCCGTGACACCGGTTTCGGCAATCACATCGGCAAACCCATCTTCATTTGACCAGACATCTGAGCCGATGACGCGAAAGCGCGGCTCTTTTGTAACCGTATCAATCTCAACCCGTTCAATTGCGCCCGGGGCCGCGCGTTGGCCGCTTGAAATCTGCGCTCCTTCAAAAGCCGGGCCAGTGGGCGAAGAACATGCCAACACCCTGTCTTTATTACCTAATAGGATTTCAGCGTTGGTACCAACATCGACCAAAAGAACCAGATCTTCCGATGTATTTGGAGATTCAGACAACGCGACCGCAGCCGCATCTGCACCTACATGGCCCGCAATACACGGCAATAAATAGACACGTGCAGCAGGATGGATTGTCAAATCTATCTCGTTCGCGCGTAAGTTAAGCGCGTTAGATGTGGCCAGCGCAAAAGGCGCCTGACCCAATTCGAACGGATCAATACCCAAAAGTAAATGGTGCATCACGGGGTTGCAGACGAAGACCGCATCCATAATCAATGCTTTGTCAATTTCCGCCATCGACGCAATTTGCACAAACAGCGCATTCATGCCTTCGCGCACGGCGTTGGTCATTTCATCTGCGCCACCAGGGTTCATCATCGAATAGCTGACCCGGCTCATCAGATCTTCGCCAAAACGGATTTGGGGGTTCATGATGCCGCTTGATGCCACGACTTCGCCGCTGTTCAGATCGCACAGATGGGCCGCGATGGTGGTTGAACCAAGATCGACAGCCATGCCGTAGATCTTGCCGTCATAATAATCCGGCCAAACATGCATGATTTGCGCGGGGCGTTCAGCGTCGCCCAGATGCACGGCACAGGTCACTTTCCAACCACCCTTGCGAAGAATTGGTTGCATCGCCTGAAGAATACGCAAGTCGGCCTTCACATCTTTTAGGCCCCACTGCTGGTCAAGGGCGGTAATCAATCTTTCAAGATCACCGGATGGTTCGTGCATGTCCGGTTGTTCGACTTCAACATAAAACATTTTGATCGCCGGGTGCATCACTATGTCACGCGCTTCAACCCGTTTGCGTACCAATTGTTTGTGAACTTGGCTTTCCGGCGGCACGTCGATCACGACGTCGCGCATGACCTTGGCCTGACATCCCAAACGGCGACCATCAATGAGGTGGCGTTTGGATTTATAGCGTTCTTCGACCGCATTCCATTCGCTAAGCGCGTCTTGTTCAACAGAAACGCCGTGCTTGGGAAATTCGCCAAAAGAGGGCGTGATCTGGCATTTGGAACAAATACCCCGCCCGCCGCAAACAGAATCCAAATCAACCCCAAGCGAGCGCGCGGCTTGCAGGATTGGCGTGCCTTCGGGGAAACGTCCACGTTTGCCGGAAGGTGTAAATATGACGAGCGGATCAGACATGAACCGCTTTTAACCGCTTGTTGAGGCCACGCAAGTATCGAAGACGAAGCGAAATTGTTCGTCTGCGGCAAAAGTGATATCTAAAACCAGTAAACCACGGTATCTCCAAATAAAAAGACTGCCAGTGGCACTGGGGCGACCGCCACGGCAAACCAGATCAGGATCGCTCGCGTATCAAATGTGTGGCTTAGACCCGCCATCAAAGCAATGCCGCCACCGCCGCCAATAAATGCGTTACCGGGCACGTTTAAAGCCACAGCGACAGTCAAATACCGATATCGAATTAGCGGCCCAGCCATCCATTTGGGCAAGTTGTTGTGCATCATTTCCAGCCGCCCTTCGCGCCCTAAAGGTTTGAGCCGTTCCAACAATCCACACGCGGATTTCAGGCCCAGATCAGCAAACAGATCGTGTAAAACTTGGTAGGGCAGAAAACGCCCGACCAAATAGGCCAGCGTTAGGCCAAAAAATGTTGCCAAAAAGACAAAAGGGGCGATGCTTGAGCCCTGCATCACCAAAAGTGACAAGCCAATTTCAACTCCGGGAATAAACGGGATCGCCATTAGGATCACATAGATAAGCAGGCTTACAACCACAATCCCGGTCAGCATCAAATGCGCACCGGGGGTGGCCATTGTCAGGAAATACCCTTGCAGAAAATTCAATCCATAGTTGGCAGCAAAGGCAAAGCAAACGATCAAGCCTATGCGTACGCCAGTGCGCAACCAAGCAGCAGTGCGCCTGTTGGGTTGATCGGTCATTATGACCAGCGTTGGTTGGTTTGGAATTGCGTCATACCAGCAAGTTACGCGCGTAATATTGAAATTACAGGCGAATTCGTCGGGATGACGCAGTTTTGTTCAATTTTTATCAAATGGGGCTAAGCAGTCCGGCGCTGTCGTCGACCAGCGCGTGCGCCACGTGCGCCAGCTTGAACTTCGCCAGCAGCCAATGGTGGTTTGTTGGTTCTGATCCAAGCCGCACCATGCGCATCGTTATTTGTCAGGAAATTGGCCGCACGGATCGCTTCCATTTCGCCGCCGGAACGGGCCTCGGTGCTACCCATACCCGTGATCTGCGCCAAAAGTTCTGGATCAATATCGTCAGGCACGATGATACCAGCCGCCGCTAAGGCCGCTTTCTTTTCTTCAAGTTTTTTCGCTGAAATACGCAGCCGAACAGGGTTCATAATCGCCGAGGTCATACCAGCCGCCATCGCCATCGGCAAAAACGCGTTGTTGATGCCGTGGCGGTTAGGCAAACCAAACGAGATATTTGAAGCCCCGCAAGTCGTGTTCACACCAAGTTCCATCCGCAATTTGCGAACCAAATCAAAGACTTGCAAGCCAGCAGTGCCCATAGCGCCAATTGGCATAACCAACGGATCGACAACAATGTCATGGGCCGGAATGCCATAGTCAGCCGCGCGTTCAACGATGCGTTTGGCCACAGCAAACCGAACTTCGGGGTCTTCTGAAATGCCACTATCATCGTTGGAAATAGCTACTACAGGCACATTATACTTGGCCACCAATGGCAAGATTAGCTCTAATCGGTCTTCTTCGCCCGTGACTGAATTCAGCAAAGGCCGACCTTCACAAGCCGCCAACCCTGCTTCAAGTGCGGCAGGAACCGAACTGTCGATGCAAAGCGGCAAATCAACCAAACCTTGCACCAATTGGATCATTTTAGTCATCAAGGGTGGTTCAGTTTCATTTGGGTTCGGGTTTGAGTTATAAACAACACCAGCGTTTACATCGAGCATTGTCGCGCCCGCCGCCATTTGTTCCAGCGCATCGCGCTCGACAGTTGAAAAATCCCCTGCTTCAAGCTGTGCCGCCAACAATTTGCGACCCGTAGGGTTAATCCGTTCGCCAATCACGCAGAACGGCTGGTCAAAACCGATGATCGCGGTTTTGGTTTTGGATTCAACTATCGTGCGTGTCATGGATTTTATCCTTTAGGATTGCGAGGCAGGAATAGCAGCGGCGCCGCCATTAGTCTGTGCCCAAGTCGCGTTGGTTTTGATGCCGCCAAGCGGGAAGAAATGTACGTTCGTTATGTTAAAGTCCGGATTGGCCGCCTTATGTGCCGCCAATTCCGTCAGAATTTGCGTCGGCTCAAACGGTAACAGCAACTTGGTCACGTCTTTTGCACGCCGCTGCAAGACACGCAAGCTGGCGCCAACTCCGCAGGCGATAGAAAACTTGATCATGGTTTGCAGTTTCGCCGGGCCGGCAATGCCGATATGTACGGGAATATCAATGCCTTGCGCAGCCAAGCCGTTGGCCCACTCAATGACTGGACCGGATTCAAAACAAAATTGCGTCGCCATTGCCATCTTGGCATCCGTGCGCTTGGCAAATTCTTGCTTCCACGAAAGGGCTTCAGACACCATCGTGGTCGATCCATCCGGATCAATGTCTTTGTTGCCCTCAGGGTGACCCGCCACATGCAAATGTGTGAACCCGGCTTTGTCAAATTCGCCCGTGTCCAACAGCTGCATGGATGAATGAAAATCGCCATAAGGTTTGTCCACACCACCGGCCAACAACAACGCTTGGTTTACCCCGGCTTCACCTTGATAGCGGGCGATCCAGTCGACCAACACGGATTTGTCTTTGATAATGCGGGCCGGGAAATGCGGCATAACTTCAAAGCCTTCGCCAGCCAGCCGTTTGGCCGTGGCGACCATGTCATCGATCGGTGTGCCTTCGATATGGGCCACGTAAACCCGTGTGCGGGCGGGCAAAAGGTCACGAAAATCTTCAATTTTCGCGGCAGTACGTGGCATCACTTCAATGGAATAATCGTGAAGCAATGTTTCAAGTTCTGGATTTACATCCTGAACGGCAGTTGGTTTACGGCTGGCGCCAAAAAATGCCATAACGTGATCCTTCAAACAGCAAAAAGATTAGCTTTCTGCGTGACCTTCATTTGCAATCAAAACCTTAATCCGATCTTGATCGTATTCTGCATCTAAACGCGCTGCTTCTAACGCAGCGATTTCGGCATCCTCACCGTCCATTTTGTATGGTGCGGCTTTGCGCCAGTCGGCCAAATAAGCGTCAGCGTCTTTTGCGCCAACTTTCATGGCACATCGGTCAATCGCTTGCTCAAAACGTTCAGGCAATTGCACCTTGCTGGCGCGCCGACCTTTTCCAACAATAACCTGCGCGGGAATATCGCGCCAATATACGATGATAACGTCTGCCATGATGCCCGAATCCCTATGAATGCCTAACTCCTTTTATGCTCGCGGATGAGCGCTTTGTGGATGATTTTCGACGCGCCAAGAAATAATTGCGACAGACCCGTAGATTTACCGACCTTGCACGCCTGCAATGCCCCCGCTACTGTTCAATCAACACCAGTCGGAGGCCCGTTTCTATGGCGGCCAGAACAAATAAAGGCGCGGCGGGGTTCCCCAAATCGGTTGAGCCCACGCGAAACACGATACCAGACCCAGTTTCGCTGTATGCGGCGCTGGATCTTGGCACGAATTCATGTCGCATGCTTGTGGCACAGCCCAAGGGCAATCAGTTTCACGTGGTCGACTCGTTTTCAAAATCAGTCCAGCTTGGCCGGGGGTTGGAACAACATGGCAGCCTGTCGCGCGCCAGTATTAACCGCACGATTGCCGCCTTAAAAGTTTGCCGCAAAAAGCTGAACCACCACAAAGTAAAAAAGATGCGCCTTGTTGCAACAGAAGCCTGCCGCCGTGCAACTAACGGCAAGGAATTCATCGCCCGTGTTGTTGGTGAAACTGGTCTGAAACTGGAAATTATCCGGCCAGAAGAAGAAGCTCGCCTAGCCGTAATATCCTGCGCGCCCCTGGTGTCGCGCCACAGCGAGCAATTACTGGTATTTGATATTGGCGGTGGGTCGACCGAACTGGTATGGATCGATCTGACCAAAGTTCCGCCGATGGAACGCGCCCGTGCAATCATGCGGATAAAACAAGGTCTTAAGCCGGGTCGTGACGGATCACCATTTCCGTCAGCCAAGGTTGTTGACTGGATATCTGTACCGTTAGGCGTTGCAACACTGAAAGATCAGTTTGCTGACGTTGCAGATGATAGCGCACGGTTTGCCTTGATGTCGTGTCACTTTGAAGAACTGATCGCGGACTTCGCCCCTTATAAAACTGCAGGCGAAATCAAAGGTGGCAGTGAATTTCAAATAATTGGCACGTCGGGTACAGTAACCACTGTTGCTGCGTCGCATTTGGGTCTAGGGCGGTACGACCGAAACAAAGTTGATGGGTTACGAATGAATACGGCCCAAATTGATGCGGTCATTAGCGACTATCTGGCAATGGGTGCTGAAGGGCGCCAACGCGACCCACGCATTGGGCGCGATCGTCAGGCGTTGATTTTGTCTGGTGTCGCAATTTTGCAAACGCTAATGCGCATCTGGCCAACCGACCGCCTGAGCGTGGCCGATCGCGGCCTGCGTGAAGGTCTGTTATACGCCCAGATGAGTGGTGACGGTGTTCTTGAAGATGGGCCAATATAGTGACTGATTCTAGAACGCCGAAAAATACATCGGGTCGCGGACGCCGTGACCTGCATGTGAAGGTAAAAACCGCTAAGGGTCGAAAGTTAAGTTCGACCCTGTGGTTAGAACGCCAACTAAATGACCCATACGTGGCAAGTGCAGGTAAAGCCGGATATCGCGGCCGCGCGGCATTTAAGATTTTGGAACTGGATGACAGGTTTCGGTTTCTAGTTCCGGGCGCCCGCGTGGTCGATTTGGGCTGCGCGCCAGGGGGTTGGTTGCAAGTCGCTGTGCCGCGGATCAATTCATTGGGCACACGCAAATCAAAAGCTATTGGCCGCATCATCGGTGTCGACCTGCAAGAAGTTGAACCCGTGCCCGGTGCAGAAATCCATGTTTTGGATTTTATGGAAGACGATGCAGATATAAAAGTCAAAGAAATGCTGGGCAGTAAGGCAGATGTGGTGATGTCTGACATGGCGGCATCGGCTTCGGGACATAAACAGACGGATCACATCCGAATTATGGCCCTTTGCGAGGCCGCCGCATACTTTGCATTTGACGTTTTAGAAGACGGCGGCACGTTCGTTGCAAAAGTGCTTGCGGGTGGTGCCGAAGGGGATTTGCAAAAAGTTCTTAAGCAAAATTTCACCAAAGTTGCGCATATAAAACCACCGGCCAGCCGCAAAGACTCAAGCGAGAAATTTGTCGTTGCTACCGGATTTCGCGGCACGTCTTTGGAAGATGAATAGCCTGTGGATAGGTCAGGATACTGATACTGCGCGTTTGGTTGTGGCGAAAACATGTCACGAATTATTGGATATGTGCTAGTTTATGCAGTCTCCGAGCGCCTTAATACTTCTTTAACATATTTCGTGTGAAATTTTCCATAACCCGGTTCGGTCGACAATAAATGAGCTTTGACCAGCTTATTAAGCTGCGGCAGAAGATAAAATGGTACATTCGGTTGGGCGTGATGCTCGGCGTGATAAGGCATATTCCACGCCAGAAATCCTATTGCTTTATTGGTGTAAGTGGTTCGCGTGTTCTCAAGCATG
>JBLHMX010000026.1:0-20484 GCA_047622625.1 Paracoccaceae bacterium
CAGCGTTCTCGTTTGCCGCCAGGAAATAAGTGTGGAATTCCTCATCCGTCAGATTATAGGCCAACAACGGCTCCTCTACGACCCAGACCGAGACAACCTCAGCCCAGCTCGCATCGTCGTTCAGAAGGCGGTGCCCGGCCACAAGTTTCGCGGCGTCCATCCAAATCCCCACCAAACGCGCGTCATTTCGCCCATCACCCGCATTTCACACAAATTCACCGGAAATTAACTTGCTTATCAAGCCTCATGCTTTACCAGTCTATCTAACCAAAAAATCAAAACGAGCAGTTTATGAACGCCGAAATCAAGATCTCGCCTGCAACCGCCGGGCCTGTGGCACCGCGCGATTGGGTGCAAATTCTCAGCAAATACCGTGATCCCAGCACTTGGCGCAGCATTTTTGAACTGCTGGTTACCGTAGTTCCGTTTCTGGCTCTTTGGGCCTTGGCATGGTGGTCTTTATCCTACAGCTATTGGCTGACAGCCGCGATTGCGATTGCCAACGGCGCTTTCATCGTGCGCCTTTTCGCCATTCAACATGATTGCGGCCATCGCTCGTTTTTCAAAAGCAAGGCGGCTGGCGACTGGGTTGGCCGCATCTTGGGCGCGTTGACACTAACGCCTTATGATGTCTGGCGGCAGACACACGCGATCCATCATTCGGCCCACGGCAACCTTGATAAACGCGGCATGGGCGACATCCACACCATGACCGTGCGCGAATACAATGCCGAAAGTCGTTGGGGCAAATTCATGTACCGGCTATACCGCAACCCTTTGGTGCTGTTCGGTCTTGGGCCAGCTTACATCTTTTTCATCCAGAACCGGGTGCCATTTGGCCTGATGGATAGTGGCAAATACTGGTACAGCGCCATGTACACCAACCTTGCCATCGCTGTTATGTTGGCCGTGATGATCTATTTCGGGGGCTGGATGACGGTTGTGCTGATCTTTGTGCCAACCACTGTTGTTGGCGCATCAATCGGCCTGTGGTTGTTTTATGTCCAGCATCAGTTTGAAGACGCCCATTGGGATGATGACGAAGATTGGCAATTGCACGACGCTGCTTTGCACGGCTCGTCCCATTATGTGATGCCAAAGATCATGCAGTGGTTGTCTGCCAATATCGGCATCCACCATGTGCACCACCTTTACAGCCGCATCCCGTTTTATCGTCTGACCGAGGTTTTGAACGACCACCCCGTGCTAGACGAAAGTCAGCGCCTGACTTTGATGCAAAGCTTTGCGTGCGTTAAATTGCAGCTTTGGGATGAAACACAGCGCAAATTGCTGACGATCAAACAGGCCACCGCACTTTACGGCACCGCCGCGCCTTAACCTTGCGTGAACCAGCTTTTCATGCTTTCCTGACCGCGCACTAAGTTCGGAAAGAACAGGTTCATGGCACGTGCCGCTGCTTCAAAATCGCCCACGCGTATTCAACGTGAAAAAAACGAACTGATCATGTCGGCGGCGTTGGACGTGTTTTCGACCTATGGATTTCGCGGCGCAACCATCGATCAGATCGCCAGCCAAGCGGGCCTGTCAAAGCCCAACCTTCTTTATTATTTCGACAGCAAAGAGACAATCCACGCCTGCGTGTTAGAACGGCTACTGGACACTTGGCTTGCTCCTTTGAGAACATTAGACCCCCTCGGGGATCCGATTGGTGAAATACTAGCCTATGTGTTTCGCAAATTGGAAATGGCGCGGGAATATCCACGCGAAAGCCGCCTGTTCGCAAACGAGATATTGCAAGGCGCACCACATATTCTAGGCCAAATTACCGGCCCATTAAAATCGCTGGTTGATGAAAAGGCAGCCGTGATCGATGGCTGGGCTAAGGCCGGGAAAATCGCCTCGATTGATCCGTACCACCTGATATTTTCGATCTGGTCAACCACGCAACATTATGCAGATTTTGATATCCAGGTGAGTTCGGTTTTGGGCAACAGGGCCAAGACAAAATTTGCCGACGCGCAAGAGCATCTAACCGATTTGTTTACGCGTTTGCTTCGTCCTTAAGCAGGATAAATAGAGCAGCAACAGTCGCGCCGACCCCCAACATGACCAAACTTGTCGGCCACCCATTGCCCAAACCAGCCTCCCACAGGATAACCCAGCTTGGCGTCAGATAGGCATAGGCCATGACCTTGGCCGAAGGCAGGCGTAGAGTGGCATATTGCACTGCAAGAAACGACGCCGCGGTCGCAAAAACAACGAGATACGCAAGTGTGATCCAGACAATGGCAGGCAACGCCGCCCAATTGGTCGCAATGATGTCCTGATACCCGATCGCTACTAATAACACGGACCCACCGATCAGCGTGCCAAAGGTAAAAACCAAAGGGCCTTCGCCGCGGTTCAGTTTGCGGATCATCGGCGTGTAAACAGCATGGGAAATGCAGCCAACGAAATAAATCAGCTCGCCCTTGCCCACATCCAACTGCGCAAGCGCCGATAAATCGCCCCGAAATATAACCCAAAGCGACCCGCCGGCCGCTATCCCAAGCGCCACCGCCATGCGCCGTGTCGTGATCTGCCGCAACAGGAAATACCCGGCAAAAGCAGCCATTAGCGGCACCAAGGTAAACACCGCCGCCGCTGAAATTGGTTTGGCTGTTTTTAGTCCCTCAAACATCAAAACGAAATAAAGCCCGAACAGCCCTCCCAAAACCAGATACCGCCAAGGCGCGTGAAAATCTTGCCGCTTAAAACCCGGGCCAATGGCGACAAACACCCCCATAAGAACAGCCGCCAATCCAAACCGCACGGCGGTGATCGCAGGCGGCGCAATTTCATTCGCCACGATATGCCCAAGACTGAACGAGCCCGCGACCAATGCGGAAAAGCACAACATTGCCAAATGGCCACGCCATTGCTCCTGGCTTAATTTCATCTCAGGCACCTTTCACAAAATAAAACACCGTCAAAATCACGCCAAACGAAATAACCGCCCAGCGCAATACATTCTGTGGAATGCGCCGTGAAAAATAGCCGCCAAAATAGCCGCCGATGCTCGCGCCAACGACCATGACAATGGCCGCTGGCCAGGCCACCGCTCCAGTCAATCCGTAGATTACAACGGCCACAAGACTGATCACCGAATTTATCGCGTTCTTGGCCGCATTTGCGATGTGCAGATCAGAATACCCAATTAAAATTAACACCGCGAGCATGATTTGGCCAAGCCCCGCACCAAAATATCCGCCATAAACAGCCGCGATGAACAACAGGCACAATCCAAACTCGCGCTTGGCAAAAGATGACTTGCGCCGTTCCATCAATCTTCGCAACACAGGCGCGAACGCAAACAAAGCTGTGGCCGTTCCCATCAGATAAGGCACCGCGTTTGCAAAAAATCCGCCGCCCAATGCTAACAACAGAACCGCACCAACGATGGCACCCAACCCACCAATGATCGACGGCACGATCAGGGCGCGCCCTAAAGCGCGCAACTCTACGCGAAAGGCTGGAAGGGCCGTGATATTGCCGGGTGTCATCGCAACAAAGTTCGTTGCATTGGCTTCTAAAGGCGACAATCCGGCAAATAGCAAAGCCGGGAACGTAAAGAACGAGGCCCCACCAGCGACCGCACTCATACCCCCACCAATTAGGGCCGCGACAAACAACAATAGCATCGTCAAAAAATCCATGCCGCACCCTGACCAGCGTCGATCAGAAACTCAACACACTTCTGTGCTTCTTCTTTTCAAGAAAGCCCTTGGGGGTCTCAAAGGGGCCAAACGCCCCCTTTTCTATTCTGCTGCTTTAACTGCACTTGGATTATTCGGGTGCGTCTGCCAATTGGCATACTCCCGTACTTTTTCACCCGTGCGTGGATCAACTTCGCCAAGCGGCATCTCAACCATCGTGATGCAATCTTCCACGGGGCAAACGTTTACACATAAATTGCAGGCCACACATTCAGCATCATTTACCTCAAAGCCACGCGCACCATCAATCTGATCAAAAATAGCTTGATGGCTGGTGTCTTCGCATACGGCATAACAGCGGCCACATTTGATGCAGGCGTCCTGATCAATCTTGGCCTTGGTCACATAATTCAGGTTCAAGTCCTGCCAGTCACGGCAATTGGGAATGGCGCGGCCAACAACCGACGCAACACTTTCATGCCCGCCCTCATCCATCCATTGCGACAAGCCAGATATCATTTCCTTAACCACGTCAAAACCGTAAGTCATAGCCGCCGTGCAAACCTGCACATTGCCAGCCCCAAGCGCGATGAATTCAGCAGCATCACGCCAGTTTGTAACGCCGCCAATACCGGAAACCGGCAAATCTGCGGTTTCAGCGTTGCGCTTAATCGTGGCTACCATGTTAAGGGCAATTGGCTTTACTGCTGGCCCACAATACCCACCATGCGCACCAACGCCATCTATCGTTGGCTCGGGCGCAAATAGATCAAGGTTCACGGACGTGATCGAACTAATCGTATTGATCAGCGAAACTGCATCGGCCCCCGCCCGTTGGGCCGCTTCGGCGGGCATGCGAATGTCTGTGATGTTTGGCGTCAATTTCACGATCACGGGCATGCGGGTATATTGCTTACACCAGCGTGTGACCATTTCAATGTATTCCGGCACCTGACCAACAGCCGAGCCCATGCCGCGTTCCGCCATACCGTGCGGGCAACCAAAGTTTAGCTCGACTCCGTCAGCACCAGTTTCTTCAACCAAAGGCAGGATGTTTTTCCACGGGTCTTCTTCGCAAGGCACCATCAAGGAAACGACAACAGCCCGATCGGGATAGTCTCGCTTTACGGCCTTAATTTCGCGCAGGTTCACTTCTAAAGGGCGATCCGTAATCAGTTCAATATTGTTAAGCCCCAACAACCGCCGATCCGCGCCCCATATCGCGCCGTAGCGCGGGCCGTTGACGTTCACAATCGGCGGGCCAGGCTCGCCAAGTGTTTTCCAAACCACACCGCCCCAACCAGCTTCAAACGCGCGGCGGACGTTATATTCTTTATCCGTAGGCGGGGCTGAAGCCAGCCAAAAGGGATTTGGGGACTTAATCCCTACGAAGTTACTTGTCAGGTCTGCCATGTGTAATTCCTCCCTTATACCGTCAATGCGATATGAATATCTTCGGCCGCATCGCGGCCCTCAGCTACTGCGGTCACTGTCAGGTCATCGCCGCCACTGGCACAATCACCGCCAGCCCAGACACCCACAACGCTGGTTTGCCCGGCTGTACCCACCGTTATCTTGCCGCGTTCAACGGCCACGCCATCTGGTACACCTTCCAGCGTTTGACCAATCGCCCACAGAATCTGATCCGCAGGCAGGTCAATCACCTCGCCAGTTTCAACCAACTTTCCGCTCCTAGTTTCGGTTCGCGCCAACACTATGCGTGTGCCACTAACCGATTTCGGCGCCGCGTTATAAAGAATATGCACCCCCTTAGAAGCCGCTAATTCCTGTTCAAATTCCGAAGCCGCCATCGCGCCTTTGCCGCGCCGATAGGCCATCGTCACACTGTCGGCGCCCAGCAATTTGCTTTGCAACGCAGCGTCCACCGCCGTCATACCGCCGCCAATAACCACAACATTTCGACCCACTGCCAGATCAGTGCCATCGTTCGATTGCCGTAAACCCGAAATCATATCGACCGCATCATCAACCCCTGCACGGTCTGACCCATCGATCGACAAGGCGTTTACCCCGCCAAGACCAATCGCCAAAAAGACTGCGTCAAAATCATCCTGCATATTTTCAAGGGTCAACCCATCGCCCAGCCGTTTGCCTGTTTCAATGGTGATACCACCAATTTCCAGCAGCCAATTCACCTCGGCCTGGGCAAACCCATCGACCGATTTATAGGCCGCAATACCATATTCATTCAGACCGCCAGCTTTAATGCGCCCATCATATACCGTGACGCCGTGGCCCTTCATCGACAAGCGATGCGCACAGGCCAACCCTGCAGGCCCAGCGCCAACAACGGCCACCGATTTTCCAGTTTCGGCAGCCCGTGTAAACGGATGCCCTCCCACAGCCATCAAACGATCAGTCGCGTAGCGTTGCAATTGGCCGATCAGAACGGGCTTGCCTTCGGCGGTTTCGCGTACGCAAACTTCTTCACATAAGGTTTCGGTAGGGCAAACTCTGGCGCACATACCGCCAAGAATATTCTGGTCAAATATAGTGCGGGCCGCCGCTTCTGGTGTGCCCGTTGAAATTTGGCGAATAAATAAAGGGATGTCGATTGTTGTCGGGCAAGCGGTCATACATGGCGCGTCATAACAGAAATAACAGCGGTCCGAGGCAACCAACGCCTCATGGTCATTCAGTGGTGGATGCAAGTCGCTGAAATTCGCAGCAATTGCATCGGCTGACAGTCGGCCTTTGACAATTCCGGCAGTGTTTGGGGTGTTTGACATCGACATAGCTCTCCCTTGTTTTGCTAGAGCCTAGCAGGTTTCGTTTTTTTATCAATTGGTAAAATTTAGGATACCACTCGCGCCCATCAGCCATAATTCCAGTCAATTTCCTCGAAGGCCGCCACCCAAATAGGGGACAACCAAATAAACTAGTAAACCGGTTTACTGGTTTAACTGCCCTTTGACCGCCTCTTTAATAAACTCAAGAAACGCTTGCACTTTGGCGGACCGATGCAAGTCCATATGCGTCACTAACCACAAATCGGAATCCCATTCCGGCATTGATGGCATCATCTGCACCAAATCGTTATTTGACTGGCCTGACCACAAAGACAAAACTCCAATACCTGCCCCAGCATGGACCGCATCTTCTATGCTGCGCATGTCAGTGGCCCGATAATAGACAACCTCGTCTGTCAGGTGCTTGTTCACCCAGCTTTGGAAAGGCGCGCGGATCGTGTTGGTGTTGCTGGTGACAAACCGGTGGTTGGTGATGTCGTTCATCCCCTTCAGTGGGCCAAAGCGGGCGACATAATCTTTATGTGCAAACAACGTCACCGGAAACGTCATCAGCTTTTGCACAACTGCATCCAGTTCTTGTGGCTTTTGCCCGGCTCGAATGGCCACATGCGCCTCGCCATGTTCCAGCCTCAACATGCGGTCGTTACCGATAAAAGTCAGGTTAATGTCGCGGTACTGCCGCTGAAACTCTACCAGCAATGGTGTGAATTGCGGTGACAACCCACTTAGCGTCGTCACAATCAACTCTCCACTGACGCTTGCGCTTTGCCCGCGCAACCGGCTTGCCATCTGGGCAAATTGATCCTCTGCCCCGCCTGCAACCCGCGCCAATTCTTGCCCGGCCTCGGTCGCGGTGTATCCGCGGGGGTGGCGGTGAAACAGCTTTGTGCCCAGCCGACCTTCCAGCGCATCGATATGGCGGATTACCGTGGCGTGATGCACACCCAGATACCCCGCCGCCGCACTTAGCGTGCCCAAACGGACCACGTGCAGGGCTGTGTGGACTTCGTTCCAACTGTCCAATTGATTGTTTTGTGCATTCATGCACAGAACATGTGCAGAATTTCGACTTATGTTCAATAGATAACCGCCCTAGTTGATAGCCAACGACAAACTTTCAGATTGGAGACTACCCATGACTTCCCCCGCAAATTTGCTGACAATCAATTCATCAGGCCGCAAAGACGGCTCTGTTTCCCGCCAATTGGTGGCCCGCGTAAGTGACCGTTTCAAGGCCTCAAACCCATCCCTGAACGTAGTCAACCGCGACGTGTCAGAAGGCCTTCCCGTTGTAGGCGAAAGCTGGATCGGCGCAAACTTCACACCAAAAGGCGACCGCTCCGCCGATCAAGAAACGTTGCTTTCCCAGTCCGATGAATTGGTCGCAGAATTGCGCGCCGCAGACACCATCGTCATTGGCTTGCCGATCTACAATTTTGGCATACCCGCATCTCTGAAGGCCTGGGTCGACTTGATCGCCCGCGCTGGTGAAACATTTGCCTATTCTGAAACCGGGCCAAAAGGCTTGCTTGAAAACAAGCGCGTCATCGTGACCGTTGCGTCAGGCGGCGTTCCCGTAGGTTCGCCAATGGATCACGCCACAACTTATCTGACACAGGTTCTTGGCTTTATCGGCATCACAGACGTCACATATGTTTCTGCTGGTGGCCTTGCTATGGATCCAGAAGCTGCCCTAAAGTCTGCCGAAGCCGAGATTGACGCACTGCCATTGCAACAAGCAGCTTAACGCCACTTCCAAAGGAGATATCCAATGCCCGACAATATTAAGAAATACGGCCTTTTAGCGCTAAAAATTCTGGCCGGAGCAGCGTTTCTAGCCGCCGGGCTTGCCAAACTTGCTGGTGCAGAAATGATGGTTGCCACATTTGACGCCGTCGGTGTCGGCCAGTGGTTTCGGTATGTGACCGGCCTCATCGAAGTTGGGGGCGCCATTCTGTTGGTTGTTCCCGGCAAACAAGGAATTGGCGCGGCTTTGCTGGCCGTTACAATGGTTGGCGCGATGCTATCTCACATCCTGATTTTAGGCACGGACACCATGTTGCCAGCAGTCGTTCTGTTTATCGTCACAGCAATCATCGCTTACGTACACCGCGACCAACTACCAATTGGTGGCAATACGTAATCCATTAGACAATTCGGATGCCGGGGCAACTTGGCATCCGAATCAATGGCTCAATCTAACGTCAAACTGTTGGCCAAGTCTAAAATCTTAGTCGCCGAGCGCCAGTTACGCGCTGTGACTGTTACACCCATCAACTTCTCTAATTTCACCGCCAACTTACTGCCGCTCAAATATTTCGGCGTGTGCAAATAGAGCGCACGTTCTGTCAGTACAAAACGTTCTTCCGGCCCTTTTGCGGCTTCAAGCAACGCCGTATCCACCGACGAAGGCGCGGCTTGGAAGAATATGTGTAGCGACTTTGGATCTTCAACCGCTTCGGGAAATGGATTGCCCGCGATTACGTCGCAATAATCGCCTAAAGACAAAACCAATACCTGCGGGCGAAACCCATTAGCCACTTCAATCGAATCGGCGATTGCTTCGCTGCTCAATCCCCCGTAAAAAACCGCATTGCCGCTTTGAATATAGGTTTTGACATTCCGCGCACCCAAACCGCCCAGAAGTTCACCCAACTCGGCCATAGGTAAGATACGGTTTCCGCCGACATTAATTCCCCTCAAAAGGGCTATTTGAATGCTCATACTTGACCCTACCGAAATTCTGAACTACAGCCACCAAAAATCCTAGGAAGTGCCAAACTTCCGGTCCCGGCTAATGCCCGGTATCGCCACCAGTCAGCGAGTTTCGCCCACTGGTGCATTTTGCGTTTGGCAGATTGCTTCCTATTTAGACACTAGGCCAAAGGAGGGCCGCATATGTTCGAGAACCTATCCGACCGCCTAGGCGGTGTTTTTGACAAACTGACTAAGCAAGGCGCACTGTCCGAAGCCGATGTTTCGACCGCTCTGCGCGAAGTGCGTGTGGCCCTGCTAGAGGCCGATGTTTCCCTGCCGGTGGCACGTGATTTCGTCAAGGCTATCCAAGACAAAGCCAGCGGCCAAGCCGTCACCAAATCGGTGACACCGGGCCAACAGGTCGTCAAGATCGTCCATGATGAAATGATCGCGTTTTTGGCCGGTGACGACGCCAGTGCTGGCGAGCTGAAAATAGACAACGCACCAGCCGCAATCTTAATGGTCGGCTTGCAAGGTGGTGGTAAAACCACGACGACAGCAAAGCTGGCGAAACGGCTGAAAGAAAAGCAAGGCAAGCGAGTGTTGATGGCGTCGCTTGACGTTTATCGCCCAGCTGCGATGGATCAGCTGGCCGTGCTTGGCCGCCAAATTGACGTTGACACCTTACCAATTGTTAAAGGTGAAAAGCCCGCTGACATAGCCAAACGCGCCAAGCAACAAGCCACCCTTGGTGGTTATGACGTCTATATGCTGGACACTGCTGGCCGTCTGTCAATCGACGACACTCTGATGACCGAAGTTGAAACCGTTCGCGACATAACCAAGCCGCGCGAAACACTGTTAGTGGTCGATGGTCTAACTGGTCAAGACGCGGTGCATACTGCCGAAAACTTTGACACACGCATTGGCATTTCCGGTGTCGTGCTGACCCGTATGGATGGCGACGGTCGCGGTGGTGCTGCTCTGTCGATGCGCGCCGTTACCGGCAAGCCGATCAAGTTCGTTGGGCTTGGCGAAAAAATGGATGCACTGGAAGAATTTCATCCAGATCGTATTGCAGGCCGTATCCTTGGTATGGGCGATATCGTTTCGCTGGTTGAAAAAGCCCAAGAAACCATCGAGGCCGAACAAGCTGAACGCATGATGAAGCGCTTTCAAAAAGGCCAGTTCAACATGAACGACCTGAAAAGCCAGCTTGAACAGATGATGAAAATGGGCGGCATGGAGGGCGTGATGGGCATGATGCCCGGCATGGGCAAGATGAAGGGCAAAATGGACGAAGCCGGGTTAAGCGACAATGTCGTCAAACGCCAGATCGCCCTGATTCAATCAATGACCAAACGCGAACGCGCTAATCCCAAAGTCTTACAAGCCAGCCGCAAGAAACGCATTGCCCGCGGTGCGGGGCTTGAAGTTTCCGAGCTGAACAAACTTCTTAAAATGCAGCGCCAGATGGGCGACATGATGAAGAAGATGGGCAAAGGCGGCATGCTGAAACAAGCCATGAAGGGCATGTTTGGCAAGGGCGGTGGCGCCATGCCAGATATGGGTGATCCCGCAGCTATGGAAGCTGCAGCCAAAGCAATGGGCGGCCAAATGCCCGGCGGTTTGCCCGGTCTTGGCGGCAAAGCCTTGCCTCCGGGCCTTAGCGGGTTTGGCAAAAAGAAATGATTATCCCGACGCTTGAAACAGATCGCCTTATCCTGCGCGCACCTGACCCCACAGATTTCGAGGCTTTCGCCCGATTTCGCGTGTCGGAACGCTCGATTGGTGTTGGCGGGCCCTATACGCGCGTTCAAGCGTTTGACCAAATGTGCGAATTGTTCGGCCATTGGTTCATGCGTGGATATGGCCGCTGGATGGTAGCTGAAAAATCGTCAAACGAACCGCTGGGCGTTGTTGGCTTATTCTATCCTGAAGACTGGCCAGAACCAGAAATCGCTTGGACGGTTTTTGAGAACGGCGAAGGCAAAGGCATCGCGTTCGAAGCAGCCATGGCAAGCCGCCAATATGCTTATGAAACCCTGGGTTGGGATACGGCAATCAGTTGTGTTGTTCCTGACAATGTGCGGTCAATCACATTGGCCAAACGCATGGGTGCTATCCAAGAAGGCAGTTTTCATCACGAAGATATTGGTGACTTACAGGTTTGGCGTCATGTCGGGCGTGAGGCTGTGCAATGACCTCAATCCCAACAATTGAAACAGAAAACCTAAGACTGCGCGCAACCCGCGCTTCTGATTTGAAAGCCGTCGCTGCATTTTTTGCATCCCCGCGCAGCTTTTATGTCGGTGGGCCAAAAACCCACGACGAAAGTTGGCGCGCTCTTGCCACTGGCCTTGGCCATTGGGCGTTGCGTGGTTACGGCATGTGGCACGTTGAAGAAAAATCTAGTGGACTAAGTGCGGGATACGTCGGCTTGGTCAACTACGAAGGTTGGGACGAGCCTGAACTCGGTTGGAACATGTTTGAGGGTTTTGAAGGCAAAGGATACGCCTATGAGGCCGCTATCGCCGCACGCGATTACGCTGCACAACATTTCGACCTTGACGGCGTTATTAGCTATATCGACCCGCAAAATACACGTTCGCTGGCTTTGGCCGCACGACTGGGCGCAACATTTGAGCGCGAAGGCCCGTTGATGGGCCATGTTTGCCATATCTATCGCCATCCTAAAATGGGGGCAAAATGACCGATAACATAACCCGCGCTGCCGAGCTTTTGAAAAACCACCGCGAAAGCATTGATCGATTGGATTCGATCCTTGTTTACACGCTGGGCGAACGGTTCGCGCATACCAAAGCCGTTGGAAAACTGAAGGCCGAGAATGACCTGCCTGCATCTGACCCAACGCGCGAAGCAACCCAGATCGCACGACTAGAAGAATTGGCTGAAAAGGCTGATTTAGACCCAGAATTCGCTAAAAACTTTCTGAATTTCATCATTCAGGAAGTTATTCAACATCACAAGAAACACAAAGAATGAAAGGGCCTATGCCCTTCAAATAGCTAGCAAAAAGGAAATATATCATGGCTATGAAAATCAGACTCGCCCGTGGCGGTTCAAAGAAACGCCCGTTTTATCGCATCGTTGCGGCCGACAGCCGTATGCCACGCGATGGCCGTTACGTTGAAAAATTGGGTACATATAACCCACTTTTGGCAAAAGACGATGAAGCCCGCGTTGTGATGAATGTCGAACGCGTTCAACATTGGATGAACGAAGGCGCACAGGTCACCGACCGGGTTTCGCGTATGCTGGAAGCTGCTGGTATCATTGCCAAAAAAGAGCGTTCAAACCTGAAAAAAGGTGAGCCGCACAAGAAAGCCAAAGACCGGGCAGAAGAAAAAGCAACGAAGGCCGCTGAAGCTGCCGAAGCCGCTGCTGCCCCTGTAGTTGAAGAAGTTGCGGCTGAAGAAGCACCAGCCGAAGAAGCCGCTGCTGAATAAGCAGTATCTGAAAAGCCCGATGCACAGTCATTGGCCTGTGCTTCGGGCTGAGCTAACAAACCAAATGAAATGGCGCCACGACGGGCGCCATTTCAAACCTGACATTTTAATCCGGGTTTTGGCCCTCGCCAATTATATGGGCTGGTCGCGCGGCTTTGCGTCGGCTCACCAAAAGGTGATACGCTTACCTGAAACTTGAACCTGCGGATTGGCTAAGCCCACAAAGCTACTGCCGCCCATTTGATCGAAAGGTAGTCCCCAACATGACGGTACGATATTGGATCGGCGTGGTGGCATCAGATCACGTAGATGCCGCGGTTAAATCGGGCATCTGCGCCTTTTCCCACGGCGACAAAGCCTCGCTTGCCAAGTTATCCGAGGGCGACCGCTTTGCCTTTTATTCCCCGAAAACCGGCTATAAATCAGGCGAACCTGTACAATGTTTCACCGCCCTTGGTACGATCATTGACCCGACCCCGGCTGAATTTTCATGGGAGGGCAATGACATCTGGGCCGTCAACGCCGCCTATGCGAAAATCACACCAACGTCCGTGCGACCTTTGCTTGAACCCTTGAAATTTGTCCTGAACGCAACTCGCTGGGGTATGGCATTTCGGCGCGGTCATTTCGAAATTACAGAACCCGACTTCGCCCTGATCGAAGCGGCATTAAAGGCGAAAATCTGATGGATGAAGATCGCATTTGCGTCGGCGTAATAACTGGCTCGTTCGGGGTGCGCGGCGACGCGCGGATCAAAAGTTTCTGCGCAGAACCTAGCGCAATTGCCGATTACAGCCCGCTTTGGGATGAAGACGGCAAAAGTTACACCATCACACTTACACGACCCGTTAAAGAAGGTTTTGGCGTGCGTTTAAGCGGTGTCACCAACAAAGAACAAGCGGATGGCATGAAAGGTGTTAAGTTGTACGCCAGCCGAAATGACTTACCGTCTTTGCCTGATGACGAGTTTTATCACACAGACCTGATCGGTCTTGCGGCTTATGACACCGGCGGTGAAAAGATCGGATCAGTTGATGGTGTGTACGATCATGGCGCCGGTGCAATGCTGGAAATTACCGGGTCAAAAATCAAGGGCTCCACTTTGTTGCAGTTCACGGTTGAGAACGTTCCGACAGTTGATCTTGCGGCTGGGCGGGTGATAATCGACCCGCCTCAGGAAACCACGGAAAAATGACCGGAGTTATTGTTCACGCGGGATACCACAAATGCGCTACGACTAGCCTTCAGGACTTTCTGCAAGTCAACAAAGACGCCCTTCGGCCCTATTTACACTACTATGGTAAGGCTGATTTTCTGACCGCGGGTGCGCATGCGCGAATATATTCACAGCGCCCATATCTGTGGCGTCTCTGGCGGTTTCGCCGCAGCCTTCGCACTTTCTTGAACCACATTGAAACCACTGAAACCATCGTTTTATCACGTGAAACTTTTAGCGGCAGTATGCCCGGACATCGAAAGTTTAGCGGCGCAATGATGATGGGCTACGCTGATGCTGCTAAGCCACTTAGCCAGGTGATCCTGTCTGAACTGCGCCGCCGTTTTGGCAAAGATGTCACCGTAATATTCGCCTATTCAACACTTGAAAAAGAAAGCTGGATCGCCAGTATCCACGGCCATTTGCTACGTTCGATCCGGCTGCTAGATGATTTAACAACGTTTCGCGCGCGGTTTCCAAGTCTACGCGCCCCCGCTGAAGAGGCTGCTGAAATGACAGCTTATCTTGCGCCAGTCCAAGTGATGAACATCCCGATCGAGGAATACACAAACCACCCCGAAGGCCCGGCTGCCGCATTGCTGGATCTCTTATCCGTGCCGAAATCCATTCGCAGCAGTTTTAAACCCGCAAAACGAACGAACTCTGGCCAAAATGCAGACGCTCGCGCCCAATTTCTGGCGTTGAACCGGGAAATCAGCAATAAGACCAGTCTGAAACAAGCCAAATCTGATCTTCAACACCAGCTGGAAACATAACATGGTTAGGCCTAGCAAATCACACGGACGCCTGTCGATCAGCGCAACCTTAAAGCCGCGCGAATTGATGACGGACACGCCAGAACTGGCAAACGCGTGGCGCGCCAAGATTATAACTTTGTTCCCCGAAGCCTTCCCCGGCGTGCTTAGCCAATCCTTAACTGGCAAGGCGTTGCAAGAAGGGTTGTGGGCGCTAGAAACCATCGATTTGCGCCCCTTCGGTATCGGCAAACACCAAAATGTTGACGACACACCAACAGGTGGCGGCGCGGGTATGGTGATGAAGCCTGACGTAGTCGCTGCCGCTTTTGATCGGGCGGCCCAAGGCACGCCCAAAGATCGGGCTGAGTGGCCGGTAATTTACGTCTCGCCGCGCGGCAAACCATTTACGCAAGCGATGGCGCAGAGGTTTTCCAAGACGCAAGGCATGACGATCCTATGTGGGCGCTTTGAAGGCGTCGACCAGCGCGTACTAGATCACTACGAAGTCGAAGAAGTTTCACTTGGGGATTTTGTTCTGACGGGTGGCGAAATTGCTGCTCAAGCCTTGGTCGATGCTAGCGTGCGCCTTATTCCGCGTGTATTGGGCAACATGGACTCAGCGATCGAAGAGTCCTTTTCCGACGGCTTGCTCGAGCACCCGCAATACACAAGACCTGCCGAATGGTTGGACAGGCCTGTACCGGAAATACTGTTGTCTGGCCACCATGCTAAGATTGACGCGTGGCGCCAAGAACAGTCCGAAGAGCTGACCAAGAAAAAACGCCCTGATCTATGGGCGGCTTATCAGAAGTCCAAAAAACCCAAACCTTAATCAATCGGCGACAGCAAATCAGGGTTCACCACCAGATTTCGAACCCCATGCGCATGATCTTCGTCGAAGATATTACCGGCAAGCCAGATTTCAAGCGTTTCAATATTCACTTTGGCGACTTGGGGGCGAACACTCCAAGAGACCTGCAAAGGTGAGCCAGTTTCGTTGTAACCTGGACCAGTCGTTGATCCTTCATACTGCACTGGTTGCCCTGTATTAGTTGGAATATTAACCGCCTGATGCAGCCCGTTGATCATGGCAGTTTTCGCCAATTCACCAAAAACAAGCGCACTTTCATCATTCACCAGTACGTAAACCTGGGTTTCGACTCGCAATTGCGGGTTCATTATTGCTTCGCTTAAACACGCACCCAAAGTCGGGCCCGGATTTATTTGCGCAGTCGTGTGTACGTAATGAACCTCTATCGTATCACCCACGACGAGATCACCATACTCGCTTTCACCTATCTTTTTTCCAAGATCAGTCAATTCGGCAGCGCTTAGATCGCCAGAATATTTATAGCCCGTGCCATACCCATGCCCGTCGCCATTGCCTGCAAAAGTGGTGAATTCACCTCCTTTATGTTCGGCGTTTTCGTGGAAATGGATGTTGCACAGATTCATCAATGTATGACTTGGTGCCGCTTCAAATGTACGGTTATTGTTACCAACATGCACATCAATGTCGCGTGGCGATTGTGGGCCAAACCCCTGTCCGTCAGTATTTTCGGCAAGCTCATGGCGCTGCGCGGCAATGGTTTCATTTGAAACCTCATGGGTTTCTTCAGATGCAGTAACGTATTGGGCAGCACCCATTAGC
Organism: Paracoccaceae bacterium; assembly: GCA_047622625.1. Lineage (GTDB taxonomy): Bacteria > Pseudomonadota > Alphaproteobacteria > Rhodobacterales > Rhodobacteraceae > UBA5972. Next base: position 16,220 of record JBLHMX010000026.1, read on the forward strand.
GTCAACGCAACTGTTGCAAACGAGGTTTTGGCAAGATTGCGCATTATATTTTCCAAAGTCAGAATTCGATCCTTGTTACACTTAGGTTTGAATTGCAGCCGAGACAAACGGATTTTGGATGGCGTGCATGTTTGCCCGTGAAATTCTAATAACTCAGTTCTATTGGAAAATTGCGGAGTTTGTGCTATTCGTCCATTCGAACCCACCCATAAAAGGATCTCAAAATGCACCCTAAAGGCAAGAACATTGGACAAGTCGTGTTCCTTTCGGAAAAAGTGGATTTTGCGCGCGAAGTTAGCAGCTGTTGCATCGGCACCGAAGCCTACCTTGAGACAGGCTCTTCCTATGAAGGTCGAAATCAGCGGTCAGTTTTGCACCCGAAATTGGCAGCCATCGGCGCGGCATTCCGAAAATTGATCAAAATCTAGCCTATCCCAAAAGAGCCGGCGAAATGTCTGAAACGAATGAATGTCGCAAAATTGCGCCAACAAAAACCTTCGGCGGCAAGCAAGGGTTTGACTATTTTGAAGGGATTTCGAAAGAGTCCACTGGCTCTAACGCCATTTGCATGCACCTTTTGACAATTCCACCTGCGGGTCGCGCCAAAGCGCATAAACATGCCACCCATGAAACTGCGATTTATGTCTTGGAAGGTTCGGCAATCATGTATTGGGGCGAACAGTTGGAAAACTGTATGGAAACATGCGCTGGCGAACTTATTTACATCCCTGCCGATGTGCCCCACTTGCCGATTAACAATTCAACAGGTGAAGTCAAAGCCGTCATCGCCAGAACTGACCCCCATGAACAGGAAAGCGTTGTGCTTCTTCCCGAGCTAGATGAATTGGTGCAATAAGCCCGCGGATCTGCGTAATTTGACCACGGTTCAGATACAAAAACCACCTAACTAACGACGGGTTGCACACCCCCTTGCACCAAACCTCTGCCCGCCCTATACGGGCGCGTGCTTGATCAATTCGAGTCGTTTAGTGTGGAAAGTACTCTTCTTTCTTTCATGTCGGCGGCATTTGAAAAACCAAGTTACAAACAAAGGAACGCCGTCCTGAACTCTGGCGGGCTTGCGAAAGCAGGGACCCGAAAAGAGACCGAGAGCAATCGGGGCGCATTCAAACTTCGCTGAACAACAGCGGGCAAAGGACGAAACATGAATATGATCGAACAGCTTGATGCTGAACAGGTCGCAACACTTGGGGCCAATATCCCAGATTTCAAAGCGGGTGATACCATCCGCGTTGGTTTCAAAGTGACCGAAGGAACCCGCAGCCGGGTTCAGAATTACGAAGGCGTATGTATCGCACGCAAAGGCGGATCTGGCATTGCTGGCGCTTTCACTGTGCGCAAGATTTCCTTTGGTGAAGGCGTGGAACGTGTGTTCCCGCTGCATTCCCAAAACATCGCGGAAATCACCGTCATTCGTCGTGGCCGTGTACGGCGCGCGAAATTGTATTACTTGCGTGATCGTCGTGGTAAATCCGCGCGTATCGCCGAGAAAACCAACTATAAACCCAAAGCCAGCGCGTAAGGAGCGGGACCATGAAAAAAGACATCCATCCCGAATACCACCTGATCGACGTCAAAATGACAGACGGCACGATTGTCAAAATGCGTTCGACTTACGGTTCAGCAGGCGACACGCTTGTTCTGGATATCGACCCAACGGTTCACCCAGCCTGGACAGGTGGTAACACCCGCCTCATGGATACTGGCGGCCGTGTGTCGAAGTTCAAGAAAAAATACGAAGGTCTTGGGTTTTAAGCAACGAAACAATCTTTCCCAAACTGGGATTATTGTTTATAGATCAAAGCGCATCTTTCGGGGTGCGCTTTTTTGTTTCCAAGGGGTTATCTGTGTCGCACATTATTATTGTGGGAAATGAAAAGGGCGGATCGGGTAAATCGACCACCTGTATGCACATTTCTACGTCACTGGTGCGACTTGGCTATAAGGTCGGGGCACTTGATTTAGACACTCGCCAACGCAGTTTCTCGCGCTACATCGAAAACCGTCAAGAATACATTCGCCGGAAAGAGGTATCGCTACCGATGCCAACTTTGGGTCGATTGCCTAACATTGGGCAATCCAAGCTTGCCCCGGGCGAAAACGTCAACGACCGCCGTATTTCTGAAGCTATTGCCAGCCTTGAGGCCGATAATGATTTTGTCGTTGTTGATTGCCCTGGCTCGCACACGCGCCTGTCCGAGGTTGCCCATTCGTTGGCTGACACCCTTGTAACGCCCTTGAATGACAGTTTTGTCGATTTTGATCTGCTGGCGCGAATGGATCCCGAAACCGAACGGGTCATCGGGCCGTCAGTTTATTCCGAAATGGTCTGGAACGCGCGGCAATTGCGGGCGCAGGCTGGATTGCAGCCAATTGACTGGGTTGTGATCCGCAATCGTCTTGGCACGCAAAACATGCATAACAAGCGCAAAGTCGGCAAGGCGCTGGAAGAATTATCAAAGCGGATCGGTTTTCGCGTGGCGTCAGGTTTCAGTGAACGGGTGATCTTCCGCGAGATGTTCCCAAATGGCCTGACCTTGTTAGATATGCGCGACGCGGGCATTGGCGGGCTGAACTTATCAAATATCGCAGCCCGGCAAGAAGTGCGCGATCTGGTAAAGGCGCTGAACTTACCTGATGTGATCGTAAAGTTTTAGACCCGCAATCGTGATCTGCGACTCAGGCCCGTAGATACCTCAATTCCGCCTCAATTGATTCGATAAACCATCGAAATGGCCGCTGGACCGGGCAATAAAAATGACAGTAATGCCCAATTTTCGTCGAAATGTAGCAAAATTGCGCCGAATTTCCGGCTGAATTCACTCAATTTTGCTGTGCGGCTTCTGTCCATCTGAATGATGCCAATGTCGAAACAATCCGGGGTTTCGCTCGAATTGCGACAATTCTCTAGTGTCCGAATTCAACCCGCCTTCGACTTCGCCAAATTCATACATGCTTGGCTAAAACTTCGAAACCAGAACGCGTTCAAGGCCCGACCTCAAATCTTGATTGAACACGCTCTCGAAACAATCAACGCCTAGAGGTTCGCGGTATACACTTGATTATAAACACTTATTTGCCTCACATTCGGCAGGTGCTTGCCACTTTTGTGACAATTTTCCCTATCTATCGACGAATGAATTGGGTAATGTCGCCTTAATCAACGCCCAACTGGATGGGCATTTTGAACCAGGTCATGGGGGCGGCCGCACACGAGGACTGTATCATTTGATACAGGTTTGGTGAGTGCCCTGATTATACGTGAGACTGGGGCGTTGAGCTTCAAAAGTCTATTTAACATCGGGCTTTTGTCTTTAAGCGTGGCAGCAATGCTTGCCGGACTTTTTGCGCTTGGCCTTGGCACGCTAGTATTAGCGATTGGAACGACGGTCGCCTTAATGGCGGTCATCGGCTTCCACATTCACCAAATTTCCATACAGCGTGGTCATGATCTGACCAATTCAATTTCCGACCGGCCGACAGCCGGCTTCGGCGCTTTAATTTAGTTCGGGATTAGAGGTTATCAAAATGACATATAGTGGCGACGAAGTAGTCTGGGAAAACCAGGATCAAGGCAAAGACGAACATGGCAAGCACGGCGTCTACAATTTCGACGGCGGGTCAGGTTCAGGCTCTGGCGGCGGATCGGGCAGCGGTAGCGGCTCTGGATCTGGCAAGGGTTCTGGTTCAGGCAGTGGATCCGGCAAAGGTTCCGGTTCGGGCAGCGGTTCTGGTTCAGGTGGTGGATCCGGTAGCGGTTCTGGCTCTGGCAAAGGTTCGGGTAGTGGGTCTGGATCAGGTTCGGGTTCTGGCTCGGGTAGCGGTTCAGGTTCGGGCTCAGGTAGTGGTTCCGGCTCAGGTAGCGGTTCTGGCTCTGGTTCTGGCAAAGGTTCGGGTAGCGGATCTGGATCAGGTTCAGGGTCTGGCAGCGGCTCAGGTTCTGGCAGCGGGTCAGGTTCCGGCGGTGGTTCAGGAAGCGGCTCTGACGATGTTGATGCATGCGACTTGACCGAGGGCGTTGGCCCGAACGGCGATACCATCAACGGTGGCGACGGAGCAGACATCATTTATGGCATGTCCGGACACGACTATCTAAGTGGCGGCAATGACGATGACACCATCTTTGGTGGCACTGGAAACGACCACATCCTTGGCGATGAAGGCCACGACACGCTGAACGGCGACGAGGGCGAAGATTGCATCGAAGGTGGCGCTGGTAATGACACCATTGACGGCGGCTCTGG
>JBLHMX010000027.1:0-20420 GCA_047622625.1 Paracoccaceae bacterium
CATCAAAGCAATCTCGTCTTCGGAAATATGGAAGTCCGCATAAAGGGTTGAGCGGCCGGGTTTTAGGAATTCAATCTTTGCAGATTTGTCCCAGATATAAAGTTCCTTGCCTAGCATATTGGTATACATAACTACATAAATCGGGTCGACTGCGCCGTAGATGCTGCCGCCAAACATGACGCCTGCTTTGCCCCGATTGCGCCATGTCAGAGGTAGTTTTAGGCGACCATAAAGTCCGTCGGCGCTGTAATGGGTGATACGACCCGACGTGCGCCGAAATGGTGGAAAGAAATTCAATGCTAGGCGCATCGCAAGTGATTTCCATGATTGCGGTGGCATTTCATGGGCAGCGATAAGATGTGTCATGAGTGGTTCCAAACGGGTTCGTTATTAAACAAATATCACTGTTTGGTTTTCTTAGGCAACTAAACAGTAAGAATGGGGCTTTGCGACAATTAGGGCCGCTGACATGCGAAACCCTCATGGCTTTTGCTGCGTGAAATTATAGGGGGCGTGTCGTTCAAGTCGGATGATGACGCCGCGATTGGGTTGGGATAGAATGTGCCAACAGAGCAGGCTTTAGGAAACATTTACAAAATGATACCAGTACGTGGATATAACGGCCACAGGGTGGCGGTGCTTGGACTTGGGCGTTCGGGTCTTGCAGCGGCGCGCGCCTTAGAGGCAGGCGGGGCGACGGCACTTTGTTGGGATGACAGTGTTGAGGCGCGGGATCTCGCCGAGGCCGAGGGCCTGACTATTCATGACCTCACCCGCAATGGTGCATGGGACGATGTTGTCAGTTTGATCGTATCGCCAGGAATTCCTCATCTTTACCCCGAACCCAACCGGATTATTCGCGCGGCCTGGGAAAATGGCGTGGCCGTGGATAACGATATTGGGTTGTTCTTCCGTTCGTACGCCACCGAGTTTTGGGACGAGTTTGAGATTATTCCACGGGTTGTCGCGGTGACGGGCTCTAACGGAAAATCTACGACCTCGGCCTTGATTGCCCATATCCTTGCCGACAATGGCAAGCCCGTGCAATTGGCCGGCAACATCGGGCGCGGCGTGTTGGATATTGATCCGGCAGTCGACGGCGAAGTTGTGGTATTAGAACTATCCAGCTACCAGATCGACTTGTCGCGGGGCTTATCCCCTGACATCGGCGTATTCCTGAATTTATCACCGGACCATTTGGATAGGCATGGCGGGCTTGGCGGTTATTTTGCAGCAAAACGTCGATTGTTCGCCGAAGGCGGACCGGACCGATCGATCATTGGTGTTGACGAAGTTGAAGGCCAGTATTTGGCCAATCAAATGCGCGACAAAGCCGATGGCGGCGAGCCGGTCATTCAGATTTCAGCCGCACGCAAGTTGTCTGGCCGCGACTGGTCAGTATTTGCCCGCAAAGGATTTTTGGCCGAATGGCGGCGCGGCAAACAAGTGGCCTCGATTGATTTGCGCGAAATTGCTGGATTACCCGGTGCGCATAACCATCAGAATGCCTGTGCGGCCTATGCAGTTTGCCGGACAATCGGGCTGGCACCACGGCTGGTCGAGGCAAGTCTTAAATCGTTTCCGGGCTTGCCACACCGCTCGCAAGTGGTCGCAAATAAAGCCGGCGTGCGCTATGTAAACGACAGCAAAGCGACAAATGTCGATAGCGCCGCCAAAGCTTTGCAAGCGTTCAAACAAGTGCGCTGGATTGCTGGTGGGTTGGGTAAAGACGGTGGAATATCAGCCCTTGCGCCCAATCTGGGCAGCGTCAAAAAGGCATATTTGATTGGCCATTCTGCCCCGGATTTCGCCCTGCAATTAGGTGATACGCCTTATGAGATCTGCGGAGATATGGCGAACGCGGTGGCGCGAGCAGCAGCTGAGGCCGAAAAGGGTGATACAGTTTTGCTGGCACCAGCAGCGGCAAGTTTTGACCAGTATCCAAACTTTGAAAAGCGCGGCGAGGATTTCATGAATTGCGTTGATCTCGTTTCTGACTGATGGCGCTGAATTTGCGTATTTTGCAATGAAGAAACCCGTGGAAATTGAGTGACAAATTGCTAGCCTTACTAAGTGAAAAAGCGTAAGCTTTTTTCAACAACAAAAGCTGATCGGGCAAACCGGCGGCAGGCAGCAGTTTTAGAGCAGATCAATGACAGAAATGGTGCATGGCGCGGGCTTGGTTCAAGCGGGCGAGCCGATTTTACCCAAGTGGTGGCGAACTGTGGATCGCTGGACAATGTCCTGCGTATTGCTTTTGTTTGGCGTTGGTATTTTGCTGGGGCTTGCAGCATCGCCGCCTTTGGCGGCCAAAACCGGATACCCTCCGTTTTACTATGTGACGAAACAAGCCGTTTTCGGCGGAGCTGCGCTGGCGGCAATGGTGATAACTTCAATGATGTCGCCGACGTTGGTGCGTCGCCTTGGGGTGCTTGGTTTTTTCGTGGCTTTTGCTGCGGTGGCATTGCTGCCAATATTTGGTACGGATTTTGGCAAAGGTGCCACGCGCTGGTATTCGCTTGGTTTCACATCGGTCCAGCCGTCTGAATTCTTGAAGCCCGGGTTTGTGATCTTTGCCGCATGGCTGATGTCAGCTGGATCCGAGATTTTCGGCCCACCAGGAAAACGCTTGTCGCTGTTGGTTGCGCTGGTGTTGGTTGGTTTTTTGGTGATGCAGCCAGACTTTGGTCAAGCCAGCCTGATTATTGCCAGTTGGGGTATCATGTATTTTGTTGCGGGCGCGCCAATTGTTTTACTGGTCGGGCTTGCTGGCGTTGTTGTTTTTGGTGGCTCCTTAGCGTACCGATTCTCTGAACACTTCGCCCGCCGCATTGACGGGTTTCTAAGCGCCGAGGTCGATCCGACTACCCAGCTTGGCTATGCCGCAAATGCGATTCAAGAAGGCGGATTTTTCGGTGTCGGCGTTGGTGGTGGAACCGTTAAATGGTCACTGCCCGATGCCCATACAGATTTCATCATCGCAGTTGCCGCCGAAGAATACGGCTTGGTTCTTGTCCTGTTTGTCATCTTGCTGTTCATGCTGATTACGGTGCGCTCGATGTTCCGGCTGATCCGAGAGCGCGATCAATTTGTTCGGTTGGCCGGAACAGGCTTAGCTGCGCTGTTTGCCATGCAGGCTTTGATAAATCTTGGCGTTGCTGCGCGATTGCTGCCAGCAAAGGGCATGACATTGCCATTCGTGTCTTATGGTGGATCATCTTTATTGGCGGCGGGTATTGCGTTGGGCATGTTACTGGCCTTGACGCGCACGCGACCCCAAGGCGAAATGCGTGATATCATAAGGTTACGGCCTGAAATTCGGCCAAATCATTCAGAACACAGAGCAGAGACCACGCATGACTAATCAACCACTTTTGGTGATCGCCGCTGGTGGAACCGGGGGGCATATGTTCCCAGCCCAGGCGCTAGCCGAAGCAATGCTTGAGACCGGATGGCGGGTGAAGCTGTCGACCGATACGCGCGGCGCGCAATATACCGGTGGCTTTCCCCATACCGTTGAAGTCGAAATTGTCGACAGCGCCACGTTCACACGGGGTGGATTGCGCGGAAAATTATTGGCACCGTTTCATTTGGTGAAAGGGGTGGTCACGGCCACGCTGCGCATGTTGCGTGAAAAGCCGGATGTTGTTGCTGGATTTGGCGGCTATCCAGCATTTCCTGCCATGTCGGCGGCATGGATTACGCGCCGGCCGCGCCTTCTGCATGAACAAAACGGCGTATTAGGCCGGGTTAATCGGATTTTCGCCAAGCGGGTTAATCAAGTTGCCTGCGGCACATGGCCAACCGACTTACCCAAAGGCGTCGATGCTATCCACACGGGAAACCCTGTTCGTCGGGCGGTTCTTGACCGTGAAAATGCCCAATACATTGAACCCGGTGATTACCCGATGAGCCTGTTGGTCATGGGGGGCTCGCAAGGCGCGCGAATTCTTTCTGATGTGGTTCCCGGAGCGATTGCCTTGTTGCCGGATGATATTTTACAACATTTGCGGGTGTCCCACCAAGCCCGGCCCGAGGATTTGGATGTTGTGATTGCGCGGTATAACGATATTGGGATCACCGCCGATGTGCAGACCTTTTTCAGCGATGTGCCCCTGCGTTTGGCAGAGGCCCAACTGGTGGTCTCGCGGGCAGGAGCGTCTTCTATCGCAGACATATCGGTTATTGGCCGACCTTCAATTTTGATCCCGTTCGCGGGCGCAACCCGCGACCATCAAACGGCGAATGCGCGCGGTCTTGTCGAGGCGGGCGGCGCTTTTATGCTGAACGAACCGGAACTAACGGCCATTGATCTGGCGCGGCACATTCATGCGGTGTTATCAGATGGGTCAACCGCAACAGGAATGGCCCGGGCTGCGAATGCGCTTGGCAAGCCTGAGGCAACAGAAACACTGGTCCTGCTGGTCGAAGAATTGGCGCTGGGCAAAAAGAAAAACAAGGATGCCTAATGAACGCTGCGACAAAGCTTCCGACTGATATTGGGCCCATCCATTTCGTTGGTATCGGCGGCATTGGCATGTCGGGCATTGCCGAGGTTTTACTAAACCACGGCTACAAAGTTCAGGGCAGCGATCTGAAAACCAGCAAAATTACTGACCGCCTTGCTGAAATGGGCGCTGTGATTTTCGTTGGGCAGAAGGCTGAAAATTTGGAAAGTGCGGCGGTTGTGGTGATTTCATCGGCAATCAAAACGGGTAACGCCGAACTGGATGAGGCCCGGAAACTAGGATTACCAGTGGTGCGGCGAGCTGAAATGCTGGCCGAACTGATGCGCCTGAAATCCAATGTGGCGATTGCAGGAACACACGGCAAAACCACGACTACGACAATGGTTGCGACGCTGCTGGATGCTGGTGGGTTGGACCCAACTGTTATCAACGGCGGCATCATTCACGCTTATGGTTCCAACGCACGTATGGGTGGTGGCGAATGGATGGTTGTCGAGGCCGACGAAAGCGACGGCACGTTTATCAAGCTGCCAGCGACCGTGGCGATTGTAACCAATATAGACGCTGAACATATGGAATATTACGGCGATTTTGATACGCTGCGCGATGCATTTTATACCTTTGTGCATAACATTCCGTTTTACGGTGTAGCGGTATGTTGCACCGATCATCCTGAAGTTCAGGCATTGGTTGGCCGCATTAATGATCGGCGTGTGATCACCTATGGCTTTAACGCACAGGCCGATGTGCGTGCGGGCAATCTAACTTATGAAAAAGGCGTGGCGCATTTTGATGTATATCTTCGCGATGGCGATCAACGTATCAACGGCCTTACCCTGCCGATGCCGGGCGATCATAACGTGCTGAACGCCCTTTCTGCGATTGCAGTTGCGCGGCATCTGGGCATGAAAGGCGGCGAAATCCGCGATGCTTTGGCTGGCTTCAAAGGCGTAAATCGGCGCTTTACCAAAGTCGGCGAAGTCAACGGTGTCACGATCATTGACGACTATGGCCATCATCCGGTTGAAATAGCCGCCGTTTTGCGGGCTGCGCGTCAAGCGACTGAAGGTAAAGTTATTGCCGTACATCAGCCGCATCGATACTCTAGATTATCAAGCCTGTTTGAAGATTTTTGTTCGTGCTTTAACGACGCCGACGCCGTTGCGATTGCCGACGTCTATTCCGCTGGTGAAGACCCGATTAAAGGCGCAAGCCGCGATGATCTGGTTGCCGGACTAATCGCACACGGCCATCGCAATGCCAGTGCTTTGGTCGATCAAGCTGGGTTAACCGAACTGGTCCTGCGCGAGGCAGAGCCGGGCGACATGGTGGTTTGCCTTGGGGCCGGTACAATCTCTGTCTGGGCGAACGAGCTGCCAGCGGCGCTACAATCATGAGCTTTGGCCTTGGCATTACAATCGCCTGGATTTTTGTAATCTCGATCATTGGCATGTCGCCGATGCGATTTCACAGACGCTTTGCTTTGCCGATGCTCGCGCTGTTTCCAATCGTGCTTGGCCTTTTGGCTTGGGAGCTGGGCATTTGGTGGGCTTTGGCTTTGTTCGTCGGCGGCCTGTCTATTTTTCGTTATCCGGCGCGGTATTACGGCCTGATATTGTGGCGCAAGCTGCGTGGCCAAGAACCGGCGGAATAGGCGCATGGCTCGCGATTGGATCACCAGTTTACCCAAAGCCGAAGGCCGCATTACACCTGATCGACCCCTTGCCGATCTGTCGTGGTTGCGGGTAGGTGGCGTAGCTGAGCTTTTGTTTCAACCGGCCCATATGGCCGATATATCGGCGTTCATGCGCGCAGTTCCCGACGATATTCCCGTGATGCCGATTGGCGTTTGTTCCAACCTGATTATTCGGGATGGCGGCATTAAAGGGGCCGTGATCCGGTTGGGGCGTGGCTTTAATGGCTTTGAGGTGATGACCAACGGCCATTTGCGCGTGGGTGCGGGTGCGCTTGATGCTCAGATTGCGAAACGTGCGGCGGTTGAAGGTTTTGATCTGGCATTCCTGCGTACAATTCCAGGCGGGATAGGCGGTGCAATTCGGATGAATGTGGGCTGTTATGGTGACTATCTGGCCGATGTTTTTGTGTCGGCAACAGCTGTGCGAAGGGATGGTAAAGTCGTGACTTTACGCCGTGATGAAATGGGCTTTGCATATCGGCACAGTGACTTGCCGGATGACTTGGTGATTGTGCAGGCTGTGTTGGCGGCGCCCAAAGGTGAACCAGCAGAAATCGACGCGAAAATGGCTGACGCCTTGGCCAAACGCGCAGCTACGCAACCTGTGAAAGACCGGTCATGTGGTTCGACCTTTCGCAATCCAGCAGGGTTTTCATCTACCGGAAAGGCAGATGATGTGCATGATCTGAAGGCTTGGAAAGTCATCGATGACGCGGGTTTGCGTGGAGTGAAACTTGGCGGCGCGCAAATGTCCGAGATGCATCCGAATTTTCTGATTAACACTGGTGGCGCAACTGCTGCAGATTTGGAAAATTTGGGCGAAATGGTGCGAGAAAAGGTTTTCAAACACGCAGGAATATCGCTAGAGTGGGAAATCAAGAGGGTTGGTGAACCGGCCCCAACATAACATACAATAATCGAGGCTGAATAATCAGCCCAAAAGCAGAACTGAGGCGGGTATGTCGAGCGGCAAAAACCCCCGTGTAGTAGTCCTTAAAGGCGGCCCATCAGCCGAACGCGAGGTATCTTTGTCGTCTGGGCACGAATGTGCTGTGGCGTTGCGGGGCGAAGGTTTCGAGGTGATTGAACTGGACGCAGGTCCAGATCTTGCCGCGCGTTTGCAATCTGCCAATCCAGATGTTGTTTTTAACGCCTTGCACGGACGTTGGGGTGAAGACGGCTGCGTCCAAGGCCTGCTGGAATGGCTGCAAATTCCTTATACGCATTCTGGTGTTTTAGCGTCATCACTGGCGATGGATAAAGAACGCACCAAGGCGGTGTACCGCGCTGCTGGCCTGCCAGTTGTTGACAGTATTCTGGCCGAAAAAACCCTTGTTGAACAAAGCCATGTGATGCAGCCACCTTACGTGGTTAAGCCCAATAACGAAGGTTCGTCGGTTGGGATTTACATCGTTCATAAAGATGCGAACGGGCCACCTAAACTTGCTGAAACCATGCCAGACACGGTTATGGTCGAAGCCTATGCCGCTGGGCGCGAAATGACGACTACGGTGATGGGGGATCGGGCGCTTACTGTGACCGATATCTTGACCGAAGGCTGGTACGATTACAGTGCCAAATACGAAACGGGCGGCTCAAGCCATGTTGTGCCGGCGAAGGTTCCGCAGGAAATATTTGATGCCTGTATGGATTTCGCCCTTCGCGCACACCAGGTTCTTGGCTGTCGCGGTCTTAGTCGTACCGATTTTCGCTGGGATGAGACCCGCGGTCTTGATGGCTTGATTTTGCTTGAAACCAATACGCAACCGGGCATGACGCCAACTTCACTTTCACCAGAACAGGCGGAATATTGCGGCATTTCTTTTGGTGCGGTTTGCCGTTGGTTAGTCGAGGATGCATCATGCAACCGTTAAGCGCACCCAAACGCGACCATCACGACCCTTCGCCTAGTCGAACGTCTTATCGCATGCAAAGACTGTGGTTGACGCCGGTTTTTCGCGCAATTTTGCGCACTGGAGTTCCGGTGCTGTCGGTGTTGGCTGTTGGTGCGTGGTATGTATCAAATGAAGCCCGCATCGATCACGTTAAATCCAGTGTTTCGGAAATGCGGGCGTCAATTGAACACCGGCCCGAGTTCATGGTTAATCTGATGCGGATCGAAGACGTGTCTGCGGAAGTTGCCGAAGATATACGCGAAATCACGGCCGTGGATTTTCCGACCAGTTCGTTTGATTTGGACCTTGATGAAATGCGCAACCGTATCGAAGAACTGGATGCTGTTGCTCAGGCAAATCTGGTGGTGCGTGCTGGCGGTGTTTTGGACGTCGAGGTTGTCGAACGTGTCGGCAAAATCATCTGGCGCGGGCGCGAAGCTTTGGAATTGCTAGATGGAAATGGTCACCGCGTGTCGGCATTGGCGTCACGCGCGGCACATCTTGAACTGCCACTTATCGCGGGCGAAGGCGCGGATAAAAGCGTGCCCGAAGCGATGGCGTTGTTTTCTACTGCCGCATCGATTGCGCCCCGTGTGCGCGGGTTGTTGCGGGTTGGTGAAAGGCGTTGGGATCTAATACTGGATCGAAATCAACGCATTATGTTGCCCGAAGTTGACGCCGTAGCCGCTCTTGAGCGGGTGCTGGGCTTACACGACATCAACGAGCTGCTTACACGCGATCTGGTCACCATCGATTTACGTGATGGTCGGCGGCCAACCCTACGACTTTCCAGTGATGCACTTGAATTCTTATTTGGGATAAACGATCCGGACGCCGGATTGTCCCCAAAAGACGGAGAAGGTTCCCTATGAGCCACCTTTACGAAAGCCAGCGCGCCATGCGGGCCCAAAGACAGCTTGCCATGCAACGCGGCATCGTTGCGATCTTAGATATCGGCACGTCAAAAATTGCCTGTCTTGTTCTGCGTTTCGATGGAGTTGCGAACGCGCCTTTGGGCGAAGGTATCGGGTCAATGTCGGGTCAATCACGGTTTCGCGTTGTCGGTGTTGCAACCACTCGGTCGCGCGGTGTCAAGTTCGGCGAAATTGATCGTATGGAAGAAACCGAACACGCCATTCGCACTGTTGTTCAAGCCGCGCAAAAGATGGCACACGTGCGGGTAGACCATGTAATCGCGTGTTTTTCAGGTGCAAATCCAAGGTCTTATGGGTTAACTGGTGCTGCGCAATTGCAAGATAGCAGCGTCAGCGAGCACGACATTGCGCGGGTTCTGGCCGCCTGTGATGTGCCTGAATACGGCGAAGGCCGCCAAGTAATTCATGCTCTGCCGGTAAATTTCGCGCTGGATCATCGTTCGGGTCTGGCTGATCCGCGCGGCCAAATCGGCAATTCGCTTTCGGTTGATATGCATATGCTAACGGTCGACACATCGGCGGTTGAAAACCTTTTGCGGTGCGTCAAGCGTTGCGACTTGGAATTGGCGGGCGTGGTTTCATCTGCCTATGCCAGCGGCGTTTCATCCTTGGTTGAAGATGAGCAAGAACTTGGCGCGGCCTGTATCGAATTTGGCGGCGGAACCACTGGAATTTCAATTTTTATCCGCAAACACCTGATTTTCGCTGACAGCGTGCGTATGGGCGGCGATCACATTACGTCTGATATTTCGCAAGGTTTACAGGTGCCTTTGGCCCAAGCCGAGCGGATCAAAACCTTTTATGGCGGAGTTGAAGCCACAGGCATGGACGGTCGTGAAATGATCGATATCGGCGGGGAAACAGGTGATTGGGAACATGACCGGCGGGCAGTTAGCCGCGCCGAACTTATCGGTGTCATGCGCCCACGTGTGGAAGAAATTTTGGAAGAAGTGCGCGCGCGCCTTGATGGGGCGGGATTTGACCATCTGCCAAGTCAACGGATCGTTATCACTGGCGGCGGCAGCCAATTGCCCGGATTGGATGGGCTGGCCAGCCGCATTTTGGGACAACAAGTGCGCATTGGTAAGCCATTGCGGGTGCAAGGCCTGCCACAAGCAGCAACCGGGCCCGCATTTTCAGCCGCCGTTGGTTTGTGCATGAACGCAGCCCATCCGCAAGACGAATGCTGGGATTTTGAAGTGCCAGCAGATCGCTATGCGGGGAAATCGCTTAAACGCGCAGTTAAATGGTTTCGCGAAAACTGGTGATTTTTTGAGTCTTCAGTTGGTATTTTCATCAGAAATCAAATTCATCGGCGAAAATGTGCCAAAATGAGGCCTTAGCCCCTATATATTGTGGCGAAAAATGGTTTTTTTAGGTGACCAAGTGGGATTGCTCGGTTAAGATTCAAAGTAGCAGGTATATAATCGGTCAAAAAGACCGGACACAGGCAAGCAGGCGGACAGCAAAATGACACTTAATCTTCGGATGCCCGATAAGAACGATTTAAGCCCAAAAATCACAGTTTTTGGCGTTGGCGGTGCGGGGTGCAACGCCGTTAACAACATGATCGACAAATCACTTGAGGGCGCCGAATTCGTTGTCGCCAATACGGATGCGCAGGCTTTGGCGCAATCCAAAGCACCAGCAAAAATTCAATTAGGTGAAAAGGTTACTGAAGGCTTGGGCGCTGGCGCTCGACCTTCCGTGGGGGCCGCTGCTGCAGAAGAGAGCATTGAAGAAATCGTGGATCGGCTTGCTGGTTCGCACATGTGCTTTATCACTGCAGGTATGGGTGGGGGCACCGGTACTGGTGCGGCTCCAATTATTGCACAGGCCGCCCGCGAATTGGGTGTTCTGACTGTCGGTGTTGTCACCAAACCGTTTCAGTTTGAAGGCAATAAACGTATGCGTCAGGCCGAAGAGGGCGTTGAAGCCCTGCAAAAGGTTGTGGACACGCTGATTATCATTCCAAACCAAAACCTGTTTCGCATCGCCAACGAAAAGACCACGTTCACCGAAGCGTTCAGCATGGCCGATGATGTACTGTATCAGGGCGTCAAAGGTGTGACCGATTTGATGGTGCGCCCTGGCATCATTAACCTTGATTTCGCCGATGTTCGTTCTGTGATGGATGAAATGGGCAAAGCGATGATGGGCACGGGCGAAGCGTCTGGTGAAGACCGGGCCATTCAGGCTGCGGAAAAGGCCATTGCCAATCCTTTGCTTGACGAAATTTCATTGAACGGCGCGCGTGGTGTGTTGATTAACATCACTGGCGGTCATGATCTGACATTGTTTGAATTGGATGAAGCGGCCAATCGTATTCGCGAAGAAGTCGACCAAGATGCCAACATTATCGTGGGCTCTACCTTGGATACTAGCCTTGACGGCATGATGCGGGTTTCTGTGGTTGCAACTGGTATTGATGCCGCTGAAGTTGTGCAGGAAATGGCAGTGCCCCGGCGTAAAATGTCAGAGCCTTTGCCAGCCAAAAAGATCGAACAGGTTGTCCAGGCTGTAGCAGCTTCAGCGAACCAACGGGTTGAAACCGCCTATGAAGAAGAACAGCCCAGTTTACTGGGTGACTTGGAAAACGATCTTGATTTCGGTGAAGCCGATACGGGTCTTTCGCTGTTTGATGAGCGGATGGCCGATGTGACATCTGATGATAACGGGGATTTACCGCCGCCAGTTTATCAGCCGCAAGCGCAACCTGCTGCGACCATCGTTGATCCTTATACAGCGAACGGCGACATGTCGGGGTTTGTGGCCCCTAAGGCGCCGCCAGCCGGAAAACCTTCGCCAGAAGCCATGCAACGTTTGCAAGCCGCGGTTAATAAGGCACCTAAAACCCGTAACGAACCGGCGTTTTCGGCACCAGCCGAGGACAAACCCGAGAAAACGTCGCGGTTTGGCATCAACAGCTTGATCAATCGCATGACAGGACACGGCCCTGAACCAACGCGCCGCGAAGAACCGCAGCGGATTCACACTCGCGCAGCGAACCCGGAACATGACGAAGGCGATTTGGATCAGGAACGTATTGATATTCCAGCATTTTTACGCCGTCAGGCGAATTAGCCAGACGAAAAATACGTTTAAAAAAGTGAATACCGCGTTGAATCCAGAGAATGATTCGGCGCGGTATTTCGTTGGAGACACCCGTTTTACGTGTGGGAAACAGACTGTTTCCATTTCAGTAGGCGAAAATCCGCAGAGGCAACCCGCCAATGTTGCAAACGGTCACAAAGATTGAATTGAGGTTAATAACTCCCTTCTCTAAGTAGAATGCAACTTGGGGATAACTGCCGGGTTTAGGCAGGCCTTTTGGGGGAAATTGGTGCAAACAACGATCAAAAATAAAATCAACGTGATTGGAACCGGCCTGCATTCAGGACGTCCTGTCCGGATGAGCATTCTGCCCGCTTCGGCGGAATACGGCATCTGGTTTCGCCGTGTTGATATTGAAGACCGCGATAACCTGATCGCTGCGCGTTATAACAATGTTACTGACACTCGGCTTTGCACGAATATAGCAAATGACGCCGGTGCCAGTGTTTCGACTGTGGAACATTTGATGGCCGCTCTTGCTGGTTGCGGCATCCACAACGCTCTTGTTGAACTTGATGGCCCAGAAGTTCCTATTATGGACGGAAGTTCTGATCGGTTTGTGCGCGAAATTCTGACAGCAGGCGTGCGTACGTTGGACGCGCCAGTGCGGGTTATCCGCGTCTTGGAACGCGTTGAAGTCGAATATGATGGTGTCGCGGTTTCAATTGAACCGCTTGATCACCTGGAAATAAATTTTAGCATCGATTTTCCTGATGCAGCAATTGGCCGCCAATCAAAACAGTTGAACATGGCCAACGGTGCTTTTGTTCGTGAACTGCGCAACAGCCGCACATTCTGTCGCAAGGCCGATGTGGATTGGATGTTGTCGCAAGGTCTTGGTTTGGGTGGCAATTTGCAGAACGCCATCGTTGTTGACGGTGACAAAGTATTGTCGCCTGGCGGATTACGCCACCGCGACGAATTCGTGCGCCATAAGATGTTAGACGCTCTTGGCGACATCGCGCTTGCGGGCGCGCCGATCATTGGCCGATATAGCGGCGTACGCGCTGGCCATGCGGCAACCAACAAATTGTTGCGCAAGCTATTTTCGAACCCGATGGCCTATGAAATGGTCACATGCGACGCAGAAACAGCGACGAAATTGCCGGGCGTAGGCATCAAAGCCTCGGATCTCAGTAAAGTTGCCTAAAGGCATTTGACCTGTTGAACACTTATCACCAAATTTTCGGGGAAAGCATTTTTACTTTCGACTTTCTGTGATAGATAATGTCGAAACGTTAACGGCGGATTCCGCTGTATGCTTGAAATAGGACACAGCGGTAATGGCAACAGGCGGTAAACTGACAAATCAGTGGCGAAACCTGGTCTGCGTTTCGGTTCTTGCCGTGGCCTTGTCAGCCTGTGCTAAGAAAGAAGAAGTAAACCCAATCGAGGGTATGGCTCCTGAGCAGATATTCAAAAACGCGGAAGCAAAACTTGCTGATGGGGATGCGGATGAGGCCGCCGTCTTATTCGGGGAAGTTGAACGTCTGTATCCGTATTCAGAATGGGCAAAACGCGGCATTGTTATGTCAGCTTTTGCGTATCACGCCGACAAAGATTACGAACTGGCACGCAGTGCATCACAACGCTACCTTGATTTCTACCCCGCAGATGAAGACGCGGCTTATGCGCAATATTTGATGGCGTTAAGTTACTACGACCAAATCGATAATGTAGCACGCGATCAAGGCAACACATTTCAGGCATTGCAAGCCTTTCGTGTCGTGATTGAACGCTATCCTGACAGCGAATATGCGCGCTCGTCGATCTTGAAATTTGATCTTGCGATTGATCATCTGGCGGCCAAGGAAATGGAAGTCGGGCGGTTCTATTTGAAGCGCGATCATTTTTCGGCATCGATAAACCGTTTTCGTGTTGTGGTCGAAGATTATCAAACGACCACCCATACACCCGAAGCGTTGCATCGTCTGGTTGAGGCATATTTGTCTCTGGGTCTAGACGAAGAAGCGCAGACTGCGGGGGCCATATTGGGCCACAATTTCCAAAGCACCGACTGGTATGAGGACAGCTATGCGCTGTTAACCGGCCGTGGTTTGGAGGTGAAAGCCAAGGGCAATGGCTGGCTGCGTCGCGTCTATCGGCGGGTCGTCAAAGGCGAATGGCTTTAGGCCAGCGGGGGCAAGACGATGCTGCGCGGGCTATCTATATCCGACATGTTGCTGATCGATCGACTGGAACTTGAGTTTCAAGCTGGCCTGAATGTACTGACCGGCGAAACTGGAGCAGGCAAGTCTATCTTGTTGGATTCACTCGGTTTTGTGCTTGGTTGGCGTGGTCGTGCGGAACTGGTGCGTGAAGGTGCTGCGCGCGGTGAAGTGGTTGCCGAATTCGAGTTGGCGCCAAATCATGCCGCCCACACCGTGTTAGCCGAAGCAGAATTAGAAGATGACGGCGGCTTGATCCTGCGGCGGGTAAACTCGCGCGATGGACGTAAACAGGCCTATGTGAACGACCGGCGATGTTCCGGCGATGTGTTGCGGCGGATATCGGAAACGCTGGTAGAACTGCACGGTCAACACGATGACCGCGGTCTTTTGAACGCGCGGGGACATCGCGCGCTTCTGGATGGCTATGGGCGCTTGGGACCCCAGCTTGACGCGACAAAATCCTGCTGGCGTAAAGTGCGGCAGGCACAAAAGGCGCTGGACGCACGCCAAGCGCATTTGAACGAGGTTTCAAGTGATCGCGATTTTCTAAGCCACGCTGTGACCGAACTGGATACGCTGGCACCAGCAGTTGGCGAAGATGCAACGCTTGATGGCCAGCGCCGATTGATGCAGGCCGCTGAACGCATTCGCGACGACATCGAAAGTGCTGCGCGCGCACTTGGGCTTGAAGGGGCCGAAGGGCAACTTGGCGATGCTGCGCGCTGGTTGGATAGCGTAGAACACGAAGCCGAAGGGCGCCTGACTCAACCACTTGTCGCCATTGCCCGCGCGACTGAAGAATTGGCTAATGCCCAACAAGGGGTGGAAACATGCCTTGCCGCTTTAAAATTTGATCCGAACCAGTTGGAAGCAGCCGAAGAACGGCTTTTCGCCATCCGTGCAATGGCCCGAAAACACGGTGTTCAACCCGATGAATTGCCCGATTTTGGCGAAGGTCTGCGGGTGAAACTGGCAGATATCGAAGCGGGTGAAGGAGATCTTTCGGCGCTGAAAGAAGCTTTGGAATTGGCCAACGTAGACTACAACAAGGCCGCAAAAGATTTGTCGAAGGCACGAATAGCGGCGGCCAAACAGCTGGATGCAGCAATGATGCAAGAACTGGCGCCCCTCAAGATGGAACGCGCTGTTTTCGCAACAGAAATCGCGGTTGACGATGGTGGTGCGCTTGGCTGTGATGCGGTGCAATTCACTGTTGCCACCAACCCTGGTGCTCCGTCAGGCGCGTTGAATAAAATTGCGTCCGGTGGCGAACTTTCGCGGTTTATGCTGGCACTCAAGGTGTGTTTGCACGGCGAAACAGATGGCGTGACAATGATTTTTGACGAGATTGATCGCGGTGTTGGCGGGGCTACCGCCGATGCTGTTGGCCGCCGACTGGCAAATTTGGCGGCGGGTGGACAGGTTTTGGTTGTGACGCATTCACCGCAGGTTGCCGCACTTGGCGCGCATCATTTTCAGGTAAAGAAAACCACGTCAGGCGAGGTTACACGTTCCGATGTGGTTCCAGTGAACGGAGATGACCGGATCGAAGAAATAGCCAGAATGCTGGCAGGCGATCGCGTCACAGATGAGGCAAAAGCTGCCGCAATTGTATTGTTGGACAGTTAGCCGCCAATTGCTCCAGAAATTGTCTTTTCATTCAGCAACCCAGACCTGTGGATACAACTCGCCGTTTGGTCGATCACCACTAGTCATGCCATGTTCACGCATGATTTGTGAATGATCGGGATCCATCCCCTCGGGCCGAAATTTTACCCTAACGTCATCGCCAAGCCATTGGGTGTTAAAGATTTTTAGCTCGCGACCTTCAGACAGATTGCCAGATCCACCGTGGATCATCCGTGCGTTAAAAGCCACGCAATCGCCGGGCTGCATATCCCAACTTAGGATATCGTAATCATTACGATGGTTTTCCACATCGGGAAACGGAACTGCGTCGCTGTCGGCAAATTCAACCTGATCACGAGCGTCATTGGTTAATGCACCAAAGTTGGTTTGTTTGTATTTCTGCTGCCATTTGTGAGATCCACGAACGAATTCCAGCGCCGATTTCTTTTCAACTGGCACAAGCGGCATCCAGATGCTGCAGGTGTCAAAGCCTTCGACCGACCAATAGGGCTCATCCTGATGCCAAGGCGTGCGGAATTGTGCGCCCGGCGTGCGTACGAAAATGGCGTCAAAGAAGAAGTTGACGGATTTGCTGGCCAGCAATTTACCGGCGATTTCACCGCAATTGGAATTCAAAGCAAAGTCTTTGTAGCTGTCGATATCTCGCCAGACTTGGCTATCGTAAAAACACGATCGCCCTTGCTCATCTTTATCCCAAAGCCGGCCACGTGGGCTGGGGTGCGACATGTTTTGATCTATGCCGGATTTTAATTGGTCAATCCACGACGATGCGAACGCCTGTTCCAAGAACACAACGCCGTCCTTTGCGAAAGTATCAATCTGCCTTTGCGTAATCATTCTGACCTCCTGAAGTTTAATTCAGCTAGGCAAATATTCGCATCTTGGTCGCGCTTGAATGCGACCCCCATGTCGCGATTGAAAGTCTAGTTCAGCCGCACAACCTTGCCCGGATTCATAATCCCCCTTGGGTCCAGCGCGCGTTTCAAGTCACCCATAATTTGCCAGCCAAGTCCATGCTCTGCATTCATATAATCCAGTTTACCTATGCCAACACCATGTTCCCCAGTTATGGTGCCACCCAATGCCAGGGCCCGCTCATTCATGCGCTGGCTTAGTTCAAGTGCGGTCTTTTTCTCGGCTTGATTACCGGGTTCAATCAACAAAATGGCATGAAAGTTTCCATCGCCAACATGCCCCATAATTGGCCCCGGGATACCACTTGCGGCAATGTCTTTGCGGGTTTCTTGCACTGCTTCAGCCAATTTTGAAATCGGTACACACAGATCGGTCACAAGCGCCGTCGCGCCGGGTTTTAGCGATAAGGCCGCATAATAACCATTGTGGCGCATTTTCCACAGGGCGGTGCGATCCTCAACTTTGCTTGACCACTTGAAGCCGTTCCCGCCAAATTCGGCAGCAATTTCACCGACGCGCTCGGCTTGTTCCGCGACGGCGCTGTCTGAGCCGTGAAATTCAAGCATCAAATGAGGTTTAACTTGCATATCTGCGCCGGCATACCCTTTAAAGGCCAGTGCAGTTGCTTCGTCGACAAACTCGATCCGGGCCATCGGGATGCCCATTTGGATTGTCGCTATCACCGTGCTTACTGCTGTTTCAATATCGTCAAAAGCGCAGATTGCCGACGATATCGCCTCGGGCTGGCCTTGCAAGCGTAGCGTCAATTCGGTGATCAACCCAAGTGTACCTTCAGAACCCACAAACATTGCCGTTAAATCATACCCGGCTGAAGACTTTCGCGCCCTTGTGCCGGTGCGCAAGATACGCCCATCGGCCAGCACAACTTCTAACGCCAGAACATTGTCGCGCATCGTGCCGTAGCGAACCGCCGTTGTGCCGCTGGCGCGGGTTGCCGCCATGCCACCAAGTGATGCGTTAGCACCGGGGTCAATCGGGAAAAACAAACCTGTTGCGCGCAATTCAGTGTTCAGGTCTTCGCGGGTCACGCCGGGCTGTACAACGACGTCCATGTCTTCGGAATGAACCTGTAGAACTTTGTTCATCCGTGCCATATCGACCGTCAATCCCCCCTGAACCGCCAAGGCGTGGCCCTCAAGCGAAGTACCAGCGCCCCAAGGGATCACTGGGCAGTCGTGTTCGTGGCAAATAGCCAGCGCGGCGGAGACCTGATTGGTATTTTCTGGATAAAACACGGCATCGGGTGGCATTGGTGCAAAATGGGTTTCATTGGCACCGTGAATTTCAAGATCGGCCTTGGCCGTGACAATTTGATCGCCTAAGACCTTGCGCAGTGCAGCAATTGCGGTTTTTATCGACATAAATGTCCCCAGCGTTGTTCGGTTTGATATTAGGCCAAGCAGCCTAGGGGAAACAGAGGGTAAATCACGTGGCCGCATCAACCCGCGAATTCCTGAAAGCCAGTGTGCGCCAAACTTGGTGCGGGCTGCAAGATGGTTGGCGTGCGATGTTGGACCGTGGGCCGGGCCAGATTCAATTTTGGTTCATCGCTCTTATTATTGGCATTGCTGCCGGTTTTGCCGCCCTTGGGTTTCGCAAGGCTATCGTCGCATTACAGACAATTGTTTACGGCACCGATGACGTAATGCTGGCCAGTCACGCGCAGGGATTGCCGTGGTATTGGGTGCTCGGCGTGCCAATTGTCGGAGGCTTGATCGTCGGGCTGATCCTGCATCACTTCACACCTGATGGTCGCAGTCGCGCCGTGGCAGACGTGATAAATGGCGCGGCCTTACACGAAGGCCGGGTTGAATTGCGAGCCGGGCTTGCTTCGGCGGCGGCATCTATCGTGACGCTTTCAACTGGTGGATCAAGTGGCCGAGAAGGGCCGGTTGTACATCTTGGCGCGATGATATCTACGGCGGTTTCTAGGCTAATAAACGCCAATGGAATCACCGGGCGCGATTTGTTGGGCTGCGCGGTTGCGGCGGCAGTTTCCGCCTCGTTCAACACGCCTATCGCTGGGGCCTTATTCGCGCTTGAAGTTGTGTTGCGGCATTTCGCCGTACACGCATTTGCGCCAATCGTTATTGCCTCGGTAGCCGGAACCGTGGTTAGCCGGCTTGAATTTGGCAATGTCACAGAATTTTACCTGCCTGCAGAAAACGTGTTGGAGTTCTATGTCGAACTTCCTGCCTTTGTTCTGCTTGGCCTTCTTTGTGGCGTCGTCGCCGTTCTGTTAATGAGAAGCATATTCTGGGCAGAAGATATGGGCGATCATCTGCAAGCTTCATTGCATGTACCTGGTTGGCTGCGCCCTGCTATTGCCGGTGGAATGTTAGGTGCGATTGCAATTATGTTTCCCCATATTATCGGCGTTGGCTATGAAACAACTTCGGCTGCGTTAACGGGAAATCTGGTGTTTTGGGGCGCAGTTAGTTTTGCGGTTGTGAAAGTTGTGGCCGTTGTAATCACGCTGGCAGGGCGAATGGGTGGTGGTATATTTTCGCCCTCGTTGATGCTGGGCAGTTTGACGGGGCTGGCCTTTGGGTTGGCTGCCACCAGTATTTTTCCCGAAGTTTCGGGGTCGGAAACCCTGTACGCGCTTGCCGGAATGGGCGCGGTTGCCGCCGCTGTTCTGGGCGCTCCGATTTCAACCACGCTGATTGTGTTCGAACTGACAGGCGACTGGCAAACCGGGTTAGCAGTGATGGTCGCAGTTTCCATGTCAACGGCGCTGGCGAGCCGTTTGGTCGACAAGTCATTTTTCTTAACCCAACTGGAGCGGCGTAATGTGCATTTGGCTGCAGGCCCACAGGCCTATTTGTTAGCTACGTTTGGCGTGGCCAAAGTGATGCGCGCCTGTGGTGTCGAAAATGCCGCCAGTGACGAAAAGTGTTGGGAGCTGGTCGGGCAGGGCGTTTACCTTGACGGCAATGCCACGCTTGAAACCGCGATGCCAATGTTTGAAAATGCCAGACTTGACTTCATCCCCGTGGTGACTTTGGGGGGCGAAGATGCGCCCCCTGAATTATGGGGTGCGCTGTTTCAGGTCGATGCATTAAGGGCATTTAACAAGGCGCTGGCCGATACGGCAGAAGAAGAACATTCCTAAAGTTGCTCGACTGTTACCTTGTCGCCAAAAAATGCTAAATGACCTGCGATTGCGCTGACCGACTCCATTGGCTTTTCATAGCTCCAAGCCGCATCCGGAATGACACCGCTTTTACCGTGAATAGCATAATAGCTTGATTGGCCTTTATGCGGGCAATAGGTTGAACTGTCGGTTTTGTCCAAAAAGGCCATGCCGACGTCATCTCGCGGAAAATAAATCACGGCAGGGTAATCACCTTCGTTCAGCTCCAGCGCGTTGGAGCTTTCTGCCAGAACCGCGCCGCTCGCCCGCACAACCCAAGTGCCGCCCGCCTTGCGAATTTTGATATGATCGGCCATGAGAACCCCCTAAAATTAGTCAGAAGACCTTTATACACCGAAATCCTGTCCCAAGAATATAGTCAGATTGGCGCACAGGCGATTTTCATCCAATCCTGGGT
>JBLHMX010000028.1:0-20237 GCA_047622625.1 Paracoccaceae bacterium
ACGTGGCGCGTGACAGGTTTTTTTCGGGAACCCAGCCATGTTGCCCGTCATCTGATCGGCAATACACCCAACCATGCGTCCTTTTTTCAGCAACTAAGATTTGACCAAGCTGGCAAGTAAGTTCTGCCGCTGTATAGTCCGTTTGCGCAACGCTTGTACTTGTTTTCGGGACAAGTGTATCAGGAATCCAGCCTTTCTTGCCGTCGCGGCTTTTGGCCCACAGCCATGTATGACCGTCCCAGATATCCGTTTGACCACTTAATTCAAGCTTATCACCCGCCGTCACTACGATCGGGTCAAGGTAAGACGCAGTCCAGTTTTCGATGACAACATATTTCAATTCCGGAATTTGACTTTGTTGATCGGGCATCCCTGCCTTAAAACCGATCCAACAGGCGTTTCAGATAATCCAGTTCGATTTTCGGGCGACTTTTATCGCCTGATCTGCGGCGGATCTCATCCAGCAATTCACGCGAGCGCATGAAAGGATTGTCGCCCGGCATCAGGTCTTGTTCAGAACCAATGCGCCCGGTTGTGCCGGTCTGGCGACCCAAAGGATCGCGTTTGGAATTGGGATCGGGGCTGCCAGCTTGATCGCCTTGACGGCCCACATTCTGGTCCTGATTTTGCGCTAACTCTTGCCCAAGATTTTCAAGCCCTTCGCGCAGAGCATCTAATGCGTCGGCCTGATTGTTCAAAGCTTCTGGTATGTCGCCTTGTCGCAGCGCCTCACCAGCTTCACCCATTTCGCGTTCAGCACGGCGTAAAGCATCACGGGCAAATCGGCCTTCTTCGGAATTTGCATCGGGCAACCCGTTTCGCTGGCTTTCTAACAGTTGGCGCAGCGCATCTTGGCGTTGTGCTAGTTCGCCGGGTCCCGGTTGACTGCCCTGTTCACCGCCCCGTTGTTGACCATTTGCACCGGGTTCTCCAGGTTGCTGGCCCTCTCCCTGCTGGCCCTGTTCACCCGGTTGCTGACCGTTGAATTCTTCCTGCATTTGGCGAAATGCCTCATCCGACAAATCTTGTTGTTGGCGCATAGTGTCGGCCAACTCGCGCATGGATTGCTGGCCTTCGCCTTCGCCTTCGCCTTCACCCTGCTGGCGCTGCGCGGTCTGCATGTTTTCCATCATCTGGCGCAGTTGTTCCAACATTTCCTGGGCCTCTTCCATGCGGCCTTCGCGCGTCAGTTCTTCAATCTTGTCCAACATTTCCTGCAATTGATCGCTGGTGATTTCCCGGGTTTCACTATTTCTGGCCTGATCTTGATTTTGCTCGGAATCGCGGGCCAGCTCTTGCATGAATTCCTGCATGGCGCGGCGTAATTCTTCCATCAGCTCGGCGATCTCGTCGTCGGTCGCGCCGTTTTCAATGGCTTCGGACAAGCGTTCTTCGGCGCGGCGAAGGCGAGCCCGGGCATCGCCCAATCCACCTTCTTCGATCAACAATGCAATATTCCACAACATATCGGCAACTTCGTCACGCCGCTCGGTCGCCAGGGTGTCGCTGGGTCTATATTCCAACCGCCTGATGGCCGTGCGCAATATAAAATAGGCTTTGTCGTTTTCGATGATGTCCTCAGGAAGATGACTGATCGCGCGTAAAACTTGGGTGATGCGCTGAACATTATTGCGGTTCCACAACAGATCGCGGCGTTGTTCAATAATCGCTGCCGCCATTGGATCAAAGAAACGGCGGCCCGGCAGAATATGGGTTTCAGGCTCTGCCACGCCCGATTGTTCAAGATCGTCAGCCACCGACATGTTTAGAATAACGGGCAATCCTGCCCAAGGGTGAAGCGACAAATCTTCGGCAAGCGTATCAGTGAAATCTTTTGTGTTACCCGAAAATGGCAAGGGAATATCAAGGACGATGTCTGGCAAAGTTTCAGGCATCAGGGCCAACCCATACCTGCGATCAACGGCACTGAGATCAAGACTTAGCACAGCGGTTCCACCGACCACGCCGTAGTCATCTGCGGCTTGGAACGTCAGCTTGGTTTCACCACTTGGGCTGCGTTCAACCGGGCCGGTAAGGGCGATCATGGGTGGCGTATCTGGGATCATGGTTATGTTCCAAACCCGTCCCTGCTCGCCAGTAATTTGCAAGTCACCACTTTGTTGAATGACAAAATCATGTTCAAAGACCTGAACGTCACTAGGTGGTTGCGCCTGACCAGAAACGGTTTCGGCAAAACCCAAGCCCTCGATTTCACCGTACAGCCGCAAGGTTACTTTGCTGCCTTGCGGCATTAGGATGGGATCAGTGCCGACCAAGTCGTTCAAATAAATACCGGGCAATCCTGTATATCGCGGCGGTTCAATCCAGCCTTCATAAATCGGACCACTTGCCGCAATCTTGGTTGACGGATCAAGAATTTCATCAATGGCATTTCGGTTGAACGACCCAAACAGCAAGGCCACAACAAGGGCCGTTGCCGCGACAAATCGTAAACCATAGGGATCACGATCTGAAATCTTCAGGTTCGGTTCAACCCGTTTCGCAGTTGCCGCTTGTTCAGCCATCCGAGCCACATGTGCCCGCCATATGGCAGTTGAGGCGCCATCGTCAGCGCCGATAGCCTGTAAATCCCAAAGCGCAGTTAGCGGTCGATCTTTAAGCGAGCGATCAATCCGGTCAGCAGAGGCCGCGACACTGGGCCAACGGAACCTGCGAAATCCGTATACCAGCGCGGAAATGACACCGACAACGCCAGCCAACGCCAGGACATAGGCAGCTTCGACCGACAGTGTTTTGACCAAATTAAACGATAATGCCGTCCAAATCACAAACACCCACGACCATAGCGGCCAAAATGCCCGGATCATTTGTTCCGCGAACATGCCAAGACGGGTGAACAGCAAAGGCCAGCGCAAAGACTTGAGTGCCTTTGCCTTAAGCATAATCTGGGTCGACGATATTTCGATCCGCCGATTTGGCTTATTCTTTGGTTTGCGCATCACGCTCTCGGAACGTGGCCCGTTAAGTTACAGCCACGCGGGAATAATATCGCGTTTTATCAGTTCGTCTAGGGTGGGACGGGGTCGAATGACGGCAAATTGATCACCATCGACCAGAACTTCAGGAATTAGGGGTCGTGCATTGTATTCTGAGGCCATAACAGCCCCATAAGCACCGGCCGACCGGAACGCGACCAAGTCATCTGCGCCTAGGGGCGGCATATTGCGTTGCTTGGCGAAAGTATCACCAGATTCGCAAACGGGGCCAACAATGTCGATCGGGGTTTGTTCCGTGCCGGGCGCAGGCTCAATAACGGGAATTATGTCGTGGTAGGCTTCGTACATTGCGGGACGGATCAGATCGTTCATCGCGGCATCAAGGATCAGAAAGTCGCGACCTTCACCGTGCTTTAGGTAGATTACTGAACTGACCATCAAGCCCGCATTGCCCGCAATAAGGCGACCCGGCTCGATTTCAATCTCGCAGCCCAGATCGCCAACTGTGCGGCGCACGACTTCACCGTATTCAATCGGTAAAGGTGGGGCGTCATTTGAGCGTTCGTAAGGAATGCCAAGCCCGCCACCCAGATCAAGCCGTTTGATGGTGTGGCCATCCGCGCGCAATTCATGTGTCAGTTCGGCAACCTTGGTAAACGCAAGCTCGTAGGGTTCCAGATCAGTTAATTGGCTGCCGATGTGAACATCGATCCCGACAATTTCGATACCGGGCAAAGCCGCTGCATCTGCGTAAGCTGCGCGCGCTTTGGAAATCGGAATGCCAAACTTGTTTTCTGATTTGCCCGTGGCGATTTTAGCGTGGGTTTTGGCATCTACATCGGGGTTTACCCGAATGGTAATCGGCGCGATCTTCCCCATTTCAGTCGCAACTTGGGAAAGCGCTGCCAGTTCTGGTTCGCTTTCCACATTAAACTGGCGAATGCCGCCGGCTAACGCCATGCGCATTTCATCGCGTGTCTTGCCAACACCCGAAAATACGATGCGTTCGCCGGGCACACCCGCAGCACGTGCCTTAGCGTATTCGCCTGCGGATACCACGTCGATGCCTGCACCTAGGTCTGCCATCAATTTCAGGATTGCCATATTGCCGTTGGCCTTCATTGCAAAGCAAATCAGATGATCCATGCCGTCCAACGCTTCTTCAAACAGCTGGTAATGACGGCGGAATGTGGCGGCGGAATAAACGTAAAACGGGGTGCCGACAGCTTTGGCTATCTCACTAATTGCCACATCTTCAGCGTGCAATTTGCCATTTTTGTATAGGAAATGATCCATATCAGGTCACCGGTCGTGTTCTAAGGAAAAGGAAAAGCGGCAAAGCGCAGGAAACGCCGATCAAATAGGTGGCGGGGATGCATAACAACACCCAATAATCCTTGCGCACGTAAGTTTCGGCAAGGATCCAGACGTTCAAAGTAAGTGCCGAAGTCAGCAGGTCATACGCAAGACCTTCGGTCGCGCCGTTGGCTTTCAACGCAGATATGAGGGAGGCGATTTCAATACCGTTTTCCGATATCCACGGCACGAATGGCAGCATTGGAATGATCGATCCGATGATCGCCAAAGCCAGATATATTTTGCGCAAATTGGACATGCCCCACCCCCTGAACTGACGCCTAACCTATTCAGCTGAGATTTGGAATATGGGAAGGTGCGCGTGGCGAAGGAACAGTTGAACTGGCGCCCGAACTTTATTCCACATGAATGTGAAATATCGACCAAATCCAATTGTCGTCTGACATATCCGCAAGATCATCACGCTGTGCCCTTGGAAACACAATCTGGGTCGGGCCGAAATCACCGATACCGAACATCTTGCCGTCACGCGCATAGGCAACAACCGCGCCGTTAGCGATCATATCGGCCATCGGCGTGGCGACTGCGTATCCGTCTAAAGCTTGAACCGTAACTTCCTTGCCGGTCGCCCCGGCGGCAGCCAGAACATCGGCAAGCAATGGCCCGGTGAAAGAATGAACCAACCGTCCCTTGGGAAAATCTGCTTTGACGGTTACGGCGGCCAACGCCTGCAGCTCGATTAGTGAAAACGTTTTGGCGCGGTCAAACTCGATCTCAAAGAACCCAAGAAATTTGTCGGTATCCGGGTCGTATCCGCCCCGATTGGGTGCGCTGACTTCACCTGTGATGGTAAGAATGACAGAGTTGTCGCCAGCATAAGTGGCCGCGATTGAAAGCGTTTGCAGCCCAAAAGCCAGTAGAAAAATTCTAAAAAATACACGCACAATCAAGTCTCCGCTAATACTATTTAACCGGTGGTTTTAGCTGGCGGGGTCAAAGGTTCGCCATCTAGCCCACATCCGGCCAACGTCAAAGTTCCGGTTAATAAAACGATCAGAAGTAATCTCATTTCAGCACCTCTTTCCAGCGGGCGATCTGGGCACGGACTTGATCCGGTGCCGTACCACCATAACTTGTTCTGCTTTGGGTAGAATTGTAAACAGTTAATACATCGTAAACCTGTGGCGTAATGTCTTTGCACACCGCCTGCATATCGGAAATCGACAATTCCGGCAAATCACAGCCTTGATCTTCCGCCAGCTTCACCAAAGCGCCGGTCACATGATGCGCCTCGCGAAACGGCATATTCAACACGCGCACCAGCCAGTCGGCCAGATCGGTCGCGGTGGAAAACCCCGTAGCAGCCGCCGTTTCAAGTTGGGGTTTATTCGGCCTTAGATCAGTAACCATTCCAGTCATTGCGGCCAGCGCCAGCATCAGACTGTCGGCGGCATCAAACACTTGTTCTTTATCTTCCTGCATGTCCTTGGAATAGGCCAACGGCAGGCCCTTCATGATCGTCAACAGCGCGATTAACGAGCCATTAATCCGGCCAACTTTGGCGCGAATTAATTCCGCCGCATCGGGGTTCTTCTTTTGCGGCATGATGCTGGAGCCGGTTGAAAACCGATCAGACAGGGTGACAAACTTGAACTGGGCGGAGGACCAGATCACCAATTCTTCAGCGAACCGCGACAAATGAGTGGCGCAAATCGAAGCGGTCGACAAAAACTCTAACGCGAAATCCCGATCCGACACCGCATCTAGCGAATTGGCTGACGGGCGATCAAAGCCTAAGGCCGCCGCCGTCATATGCCGATCTATTGGAAAAGACGTGCCCGCCAAGGCTGCCGCCCCAAGCGGATTTTCATTCATGCGCACGCGCGCATCCTGCATCCGAGTTAAGTCCCGACCAAACATTTCAACGTAAGCCATCATGTGGTGGCCCCAAGTCACGGGTTGGGCAACTTGCAAATGGGTGAAACCCGGCATGACCATATCGGCCCCTGCTTCAGCCTGCACCAAAAACGCACCGATCAAAGCGCCAAGCCCATCGACCACAGCGTCCATTTGGCCCCGAACCCACAGCTTGAAATCTGTCGCCACCTGATCATTACGCGACCGTGCCGTGTGCAGACGGCCCGCGGGCTCACCGATCAGAGTGGTCAAACGCGCCTCGATATTCATATGGATGTCTTCAAGGGCGACAGAATATTCAAACGTTCCGCTGTCAATTTCTGACAAGATTGTGAGCAGGCCTTCCCTGATCGCATCCGCATCCTTATTAGTAATGATACCAACCGCCGCCAACATGCTTGCATGTGCGCGCGAGCCTTCAATGTCCTGACGGGCCATACGGCGATCAAAACCGATGGATGCATTTATCGCCTCCATGATCGCATCTGGTCCTTCGGCAAAACGGCCGCCCCACATAGCGTTAGATGTTTTGGCGTCCGGTTTCGAAACTGTCATTGTAACTCTCTCAATCAGGAGACCCGAGAATATGAAACGAGCCTTATTTGCCCCGCTGCTATACGTGGCCTTGGCCCTTGGTGCAAACCCTGTAGCGGCGGCACCCTTAACCCGTGAAGCCTTGATGGAACTGCGTACGGGCGACATGCGCAAATTGGCGATCCATGCCGAGGTTGAAAAGCTGCCAGTGTTCACTTTGTTGGACATGGAAAAGGGCGAACATTCGATGGATGAATTCAAAGGCAAATATGTGCTGCTGAATTTCTGGGCCACTTGGTGTGCGCCTTGCCGCAAAGAAATGCCGTCACTGGATGCACTGCAGGCCGAACTTGGCAGTGATAATTTCGAGGTCGTTTTGATTGCAGCGGGCCGTAATCCAATGCCAGCCATTTCAAAGTTTTTCACTGAGGCCGAGATTACAAACCTTGATACTCTACGCGACCCGTCGCAGGGATTTACCAACCTGATGGGTATATTTGGCCTGCCGGCGACGCTTATTCTAAACCCCGAGGGCTTTGAAATCGCCCGGCTGCGCGGTGATGCAGAATGGCATTCCGAAGACGCTGTGACATTCTTGAAGGCGATGATTGAAGGCGACGGATTGTAACACTAGCGGCTCCAGTTCGCCTTATCCTGCACGGTTTTATGTTGAGGGCAGCCAGTGATGTGGTCATTGACCATGCCGACGGCTTCCATAAACGCATAAACGATGGTCGGGCCGCAAAACTTGAATCCTGCCTTTTTTAGGTCTTTCGAGATTTGCGTGGAAAGCGGGGTTGAAGTTGGCACTTCTGCGCGGGATTTGAAATTATTCTGTAACGGCGCACCACCAACGTAGTCCCACAGGAACGTGTCAAACCCGCCTGCTGCCTCAATCTGCTGCCATGCGCGCGCATTGCCGATGGTCGCCATGATCTTTCCGCGGTGTCGGACAATTCCCGCATTACCAAGCAGCCGGTTCACATCGTCATCAGTATATTGTGCAATAATATCGGGATCGAACCCGTCAAACGCCAATCGAAACGCATCGCGCTTTTTAAGGATCGTTATCCAGCTTAAGCCGGCCTGAAATCCATCAAGAATCAATTTTTCCCACAGCGCCCGACTGTTGTATTCAGGCACGCCCCATTCAGTATCATGATAATCGATGTAAATCTGTTCGGCGCCCGGCCAGCCACATGTGTCTGTCATTTTACTGATCCTATTCAATCGGTTACCTGTGTATCGCCAATTCTAGCAAAATTAGAACAAAAAGCGAATATTAACTTCATCTTTAGACTTCTGTCGTCAGTGTGACGATGAGTTAGCTTATAAGTCTGTGAAGGATATGTAGATGGCAATCAACGCGACAAACATGGGTGGCGAACTGGATAGCCCTTTGGCCTTTGCAACAGCGCAGCGCGACAAAAACGTGCATCAGATGATCGAAAATGCGATCCGCCAGAAAGACGTTTTACTGGCCTATCAACCGGTTGTAGCAGCGCGAAATCCGAAAATTCCAGCTTTTTACGAAGGCCTAATCCGGATCATGGATGAAGACCACAATGTATTGCCTGCGGGCGACTTCATGCCCGTTGCCGAAACTCGCGAAGTTGGGCGTATCATCGATTGTTTGGCCTTGGAAATCGGCCTTCAAACCCTGCTAGAAGAACCAAACATCCGCCTTTCGATTAACATGTCGGCCCGCAGTATCGGGTATCAACGATGGACCGAGGTTCTAAATCAAGGCCTGGCGCGTGACGGCACAATCGCCGAGCGGCTGATCCTTGAAATCACTGAATCTTCCGCGATGGTCATGCCCGATCTGGTGACCGTTTTTATGGCAGATATGCATAGACGTGGGATCAGTTTTGCGTTGGATGATTTTGGCGCTGGTTTCACTGCATTTCGCTATCTCAAGGAATTCTATTTCGACATCGTGAAAATCGACGGCTCGTTCATTCGCAATATCCATGAAGATGCGAACAACCAGGTTCTCACATCCACCCTTGTTTCAATCAGCCAGCATTTTGACATGCTGACTGTTGCCGAAGCGGTTGAACAACCCGAAGAAGCTGCCTTTTTACAATCAGCCGGGCTTGACTGTTTGCAGGGTTATTATTTTGGCATGCCAACAATTAATCCTGTGTGGCAGAAAGAAAGCGAATCACGCGCAAAGTCTTAAGCGCCTGTCCGCGTGATTTAATAGGGATTGCGCCGTTGTTTTGGTATGCACTCAGCGCAGAAATCGATCTGGTAATGCGGATTCCGAGTATTCTGTGCGCAATTTACATTAATTTATTTTTATTCTTGCGCAATAATCCAAAACATTATATCGACCAATCGCAATAATGATGCGTGACCGACAGTGCTGACAATCCATTGAAATACTTTATGCTGCACCGCAGAAACGAATCGGTTTTCGACATCTGAAAGGGTTGAACCATGACCAATGTAGTAATCGCCTCTGCCGCTCGTACCGCTGTGGGTAGTTTCAGCGGCGCGTTTGCAAACACGCCCGCCCATGATCTGGGCGCTGCCGTGCTTGAAGAAATTGTTACCCGCGCAGGCATCGAAAAAGGCGAGGTTTCTGAAACGATCCTCGGCCAAGTGCTGACCGGCGGACAAGGCCAAAACCCGGCCCGTCAAGCCCACGTTAACGCGGGCCTGCCAGTTGAAAGCGCCGCTTGGAGCATTAATCAGGTCTGTGGTTCCGGCCTTCGTTCGGTTGCCCTTGGCGCACAGCACATCCAATTGGGTGATGCGGATATCGTCGCCGCAGGTGGCCAAGAAAACATGAGCATGTCACCCCATGTTGCCAATTTGCGCCCCGGTCAAAAAATGGGCGACATGCAATTCATCGACTCGATGATCCGCGATGGGTTGTGGGATGCATTTAATGGCTATCACATGGGCCAGACCGCTGAAAACGTGGCAAATAAATGGCAAATTTCCCGCGAAATGCAGGATGAGTTTGCTGTGGCCTCGCAAAACAAGGCCGAAGCCGCACAAAAAGCCGGAAAATTTGCTGAAGAAATCACCGCATTCACCATCAAGACCCGCAAGGGCGACATTGTTGTCGATAGCGATGAATACATCCGCCACGGCGCCACTATGGAAGCCATGCAAAAATTGCGCCCAGCTTTTGTGCGCGAAGGTGGTTCAGTCACGGCCGCCAATGCGTCAGGTATCAATGACGGTGCCGCAGCCACTTTGCTGATGAGCGCCGCTAACGCCGAAAAACGCGGTATTCGCCCACTAGCACGCATCGCGTCTTACGCCACCGTCGGCCTTGACCCATCGATCATGGGCGCAGGCCCGATTTATGCGTCACGCAAAGCGTTGGAAAAAGCCGGCTGGAAAGCCAGTGACTTGGATTTGGTTGAAGCCAACGAAGCTTTTGCAGCGCAAGCCTGCGCCGTTAACCAAGACATGGGCTGGGATCCGGAAATCGTTAACGTCAACGGTGGTGCGATCGCAATCGGCCACCCAATCGGCGCTTCGGGCGCGCGTATCTTGAACACTTTGTTGTTTGAAATGCAGCGACGCGACGCAAAGCGCGGCCTTGCCACATTGTGCATCGGCGGCGGAATGGGCGTTGCCATGTGTCTTGAACGGGACTGATACTGCACCGCAGTCATTCCGATACACGCAAACCAATCCGGGGTTTCAGAAGTTAACGAGACCCCGGGCAATCAATTGAAAACGTTCATAAAGGAATGACAAACATGGGTAGAGTTGCGATTGTAACAGGGGGCACGCGCGGAATTGGCGCTGCCATCTCAAAGGCATTGAAAGCTGCGGGTTATACTGTTGCCGCCAATTATGCGGGCAACGATGACGCGGCGGCGGCATTCACAAGCGAAACCGGTATTGCGACATACAAATGGTCTGTTGCCGATTATGATGCCTGCACAGCTGGCATTGCAAAAGTCGAGGCTGACCTTGGCCCTGTCGAAGTTCTGGTGAATAACGCTGGCATCACACGCGATGGCATGTTCCACAAAATGACCCGCGAACAGTGGTCCGAAGTCATGGGCACCAACCTTGATGGCCTATTCAACATGACCCACCCATTGTGGAACGGTATGCGCGCACGATCTTTTGGGCGCGTGATTAACATCTCGTCCATTAACGGCCAAAAAGGTCAGATGGGCCAAACGAATTATTCGGCCGCAAAAGCTGGTGATCTGGGCTTCACAAAGGCGCTGGCGCAAGAAGGTGCCTTTAAGGGGATCACAGTAAATGCGATTTGCCCAGGCTATATCGGCACGGACATGGTGATGGCCGTTCCTGAAAAAGTCCGCGACAGCATCGTTGCGCAAATCCCAGTTGGCCGTCTTGGCGAACCTGACGAAATCGCCCGTTGCGTGGTGTTCCTTGCATCTGATGATGCCGGATTTATCACGGGTTCGACACTAACGGCCAATGGCGGTCAGTTTGTGGTCTGATCCCGAACGCTGAAAATGCAGAAAGCCGGCTATTGGTAGCCGGCTTTTTTGCTAATTGACCTGAATGCGTTGAATTTCTTCTTTTAGACGAAGTTTTTGTTTCTTCATCTCACCAACCACCAGATCGTCACTGCCTGGACTTCGCTGGACTGTTTCAACTTGCTTGGAGAGGGTTTCGTGTTTCTTCTGGAGTTCCTGCAGGTGTGAACTCAAACTCATGATGTTTCTCCTTTGATCGATGAATGCCTGTTATCTACATAGGTAGTGCAGCACAGATTTCGAGCTGTGTCATCTATTGTTCGAATAAATTTTATGCAGTTCAGGCCGGAATCGCGGCAAGCTGTTGATATTGCTACCTAGAAGGTTTTGGGAAACTTTCATACGTGACAGGCTGACCAGTCCACCCAATACGATCAGCAGCAAGCCGAGGGCGGTTATCCAGTCCGGCACTTCACCGAACCACAAAAACCCAACCACAACGGCATCCCAAGGGCGGGTAAGATAAGGGCCATGCTAAATTGGTCAAAATGGAACAAAGCAAGCGGCAATATCATTGTTGACCCCAGTAAACATTGCACTGCCAGCACTGATATTGGGTTTTGGCCAGTCGGGGCATTTCGTGACAACGCCAAGAACGACCCAAGCAGCGCGCCGCCCAACAAAGCAAATAATGTGCCCGCATCGATACCCGCGCCGGGTTTAAGGATTAAAATGGCGCCAACTACGCTTAGGCCCGCGCCAGTAATACGCGCCAACGTCAGGTTTTCGCCGTATAAAACAACCGAGATAATCGTGGCGACAATTGGCGCGATCAGAAACCCGCCAACCGCATTCGCCAACGGGATCATTGCCAAAGCGACGATTAACAAGGTCATCGCGCCCATAACCAACGCCGTTCTAAGAATGAGGCCAACCCGTCCGGCTTTTGGAATTTCCACAGGTGTGGAAGTGACCCCTGCAAAGACCAATGCGATCAAACCGGCCACAAAATATCGCAGGAATACTATGAAAAAGGGCGATTGGCTTTCGCCAAGATGTTTGGACAGTGCGTCACCAAACGGTGTCAGCGACATCGACAAAAGAATTAGAAAAACACCGCTTTGCAAACTTGTAACCCATGCATTCCAACCCGATGGATGCCGAGCCAGCAGTTCCCGCTTACAACAAAAGAGTTAACAAAAGGTTAACGCGCGCATTTAAAATGTTAAAGCTGCGCCATTTCGCAAAATATCACTAGCCAGTTCGCTTAAGTTCTCACGGTCGCCGTCATGCTGATCGCCGCGATGAACGACAAAAGGCGGATGCAGACGAAAAGCCCCGCCGCCGCCCTTGCGCGCGCGAATAATCACACGGCCCGCCGCCCGGTTAAGCCGTGGCGCAAGTGGTTTCACCTCGATATTGCCGACCCGACGATCAAGATTAGCAAGCAATTCGGGCAGTCGTTCGACAAGGTGGATCAACGTCAAATAGCCGCCGGGTGTCAGCCGCCTTATCCCCGTGTCTATCCATTCAGCCAGCGGGGTTTCTTCGCGGAACGCTGTGTTCTTTCCAGCATCCTGCGCAACGCTGCCTGAATTAGAGCCCAGATATGGCGGGTTCGCGATCACATGATCAAAAGAGACCTGTCGCAGATCGGGTGGTAAATCTGAAAGATCGGCATTGATAATCTTCAAATCCTGCTCATTCTTTACCGCGTTTCGCCGCGCAAGATCGGCATAATCTGGCTGTAGCTCGACCCCGGTAAGACCTAAACCTGAAACCCTGGCCCCAAGGCAAAGCAACGCCACACCCGCGCCACACCCAAGTTCCAGAACAGATTGCCCGACATTCGCATTGACACTTGCAGCCAGAAAAACCGGATCAGTTGCGGCGCGATACCCTTGCTTGGGCTGCAAAACTGACAATTTACCATCCAGAAAACCATCGCAACTTAATGCGTCATCTGGAAACGTCACCGCTTAATATCCGCAAGCTCAATATCGTTGTCTTTCAGCACGGCCCGCGCCATAAACAAGTCGCGGTCAATCACCATTAAACGGCGCGGCATAATTCCGATCGAACCTTCCAAAACGCTCATATGGACGTCCAATTCAAACCAGTCTATACCCTCTCCGCTAAGAAGGGCTTTTGCAAAAGCAATGACGGTCGGATCGTTGGTGCTTATAAGTTCTTTCATGGATTGACATAAAGGCACACAGGCCGATTTGTCGAGGGAATTGACCCCGAAAAAGTGAAAGACGCACGCATGGATCAAATTGCTAAAACCCGCAAACCGCACGAACAACTGGCTGCATTGCTGGGCCCAGAAATGCAAAGCGTCGATGTATTGATCCGCGAACGCATGAGTTCAGAAAACGCGCCCCGTATTCCCGAGGTCACAGCGCATTTGATCGAAGCAGGTGGCAAACGGTTGCGCCCACTGCTGACTTTAGCCGCAGCAAGGATATGCGGTTATACCGGCTCGTATCACACCCATTTGGCGGCAGCGGTCGAGTTTATTCACACCGCCACCCTGTTGCACGACGATGTTGTCGACGAAAGCAGTCAACGGCGCGGACGGCCAACCGCCAACTTGTTGTGGGACAACAAATCATCGGTTTTGGTTGGCGATTACCTGTTTTCGCGGTCGTTTCAGCTTATGGTCGAAACCGGATCGCTGGGTGTGCTGGACATTCTGGCAAATGCATCAGCAACAATTGCGGAAGGCGAAGTTTTGCAAATGACCGCCGCCCAAGACTTGGCAACAAGCGAGGCCATTTATTTGCAGATCGCGCGTGGAAAAACTGCCGCTTTATTTGCTGCTGCAACAGAAATTGGTGGCGTGATCGCGGGTGCGGACGTGCCGATTGTCAAAGCTCTGCACGACTACGGCGATGCGCTGGGGATCAGTTTTCAAATCGTTGATGACTTGTTAGATTACGGCGGCTCCAGTGCTGAACTTGGCAAAAATACCGGCGACGATTTTCGCGAACGAAAACTAACTTTGCCAGTTATCAAGGCCGTGGGTTTGGCAAACCCTGAAGAACACGCGTTTTGGTCGCGCGTGATCGAGAACGGCAAGCAAGTTGAAGGCGATTTGGAATATGCGATGACCCTAATGCAAAAACACGATACCTTGGCCGCAACCCGCGACGACGCGCTGTTTTGGGCTGACAAAGCCAAAGCGTCGCTTACGCCCCTACCACAAAGTGAACTACGCGATCTGCTGGTTGAATTGGCCGATTTCGTCGTTTCGCGGGTAACTTAAGGGGCCAACTTGACAGGTTGAACCCACCAATTCGGGTTTTCGGTTCTGATTGATTGCGCTGCATTTTCGGCAAGTTCTTGTGACCGATACAGTCCAAAACAACTGGCACCAGACCCAGACATACGCGCCAAAGCACAGCCAGCCGAGGCGTCCAGCGCATCCAAAATCCCGCGAATTTCACCAACTATTTTAGTCGCGGGCGCGCACAGATCATTACGTTGCTGTGCCAGATATTCCAGCCATTCATCCACGTTTTGTGTACCCGGCACTTTTCCAAGTGGTTCATTTCCCTTGTTTTTCAATCCCCTAAAGCTGCCGAGCGTTGATAGACCGATCAGCGGGTTGATAAGCACGGCGTGAAAAGATGGTATGGAAATTGGTTCAAGACACCCACCAACATCGGTCATGCGCATTGCAGTCCCCGAAACGCAAACGGGTACATCTGCGCCAAGGGTTAACAATGCAGCGTTGTCCGGCATTGGCAATTGCCAAAGCGCACTTAACAAATGCAAAGCGGCGGCGGCATCTGCAGATCCGCCACCAATACCGGCGGCTGCAGGCAGATTTTTTTCAAGGGTGATCCTGGCGCCATGTGTGCCCGTGAACAATTCAGCGGCCCTTAGAACTAGGTTTTGCCGATCGTTCGGCACGTTATGTGCAAAAGGCCCGGTTATGTGCAGGCTACGTTCGGTGGCGACTTCAACCTGAACCACATCGCCAAAATCCGCGAAACAGACCAGCGAATCCAATAGGTGAAACCCATCAGTGCGTTGACCGATCACATGCAATGCCAGGTTTATTTTAGCCGGCGCAAGACGGCGCGTCATCGCCTTCTATTCACCCGCTGCGTCAGCGGCGGCTTCAATCTTTAGGACCTCATCCAGCCCGATAGCCAGTTTTTGGCGCATACGTTCGGCGTCTTTTTCTTCTGGCTTAAAAGACAAGGCACGACGCCATTGGAATGCCGCTTCCAGCTTGCGATTAACCATCCAATAGGTGTCACCAAGATGATCGTTGATGATCGGGTCAACCGGCACAAGTTCAACCGCACGCTCCATATGTGGAATTGCCTGATCAAATTTGCCAACGCGGTACAACACCCAACCCAAACTGTCGGTGATATACCCATCATTTGGCCGTTGATTGACGGCCGTCTGAATCATTGCCTGCGCTTCATCCAGCTTGATACGCTTTTCGACCAAGCCATAGCCTAGATAATTAAGAACCAGCGGTTGATCCGGTGACAGCTTCAAAGCGAACCGAAAGTCGGTTTCGGCGGCGTCCCAAGACCCTTCGCGTTCTTGCGTAATGCCGCGGGCATAGTACAAAAACCAATGGCTGGTCTGTGGTTCAGGCAGCAGGGCTATTGCGGAATCATAGGCGTCAGTTGCCTCGGAAAACCGGCTTTCACGCCGCAACGCGTCGCCAAGTGAAGTGAAAACTGCCGGAATTGTTTTGTGAGTTTTTGACAAACCTATCAAGGCTTCGATTGCAGCATCGGCCTTATTGTCAGATTGCAAAGCTTCGGAACGGCCAATTTCGGCGGAAAAGAACAGCGGGTGATCGCTGGAAACTTTGGTATAATTATCCACAGCCAAATCGTATTGACCCTGATCGCTTAACAAATCTGCCACCAAAAGGTTTGCCGAAACCGAGTCTGGTCGAAGATTTTCAGCCAAACGGCCATAAATCAGGCCAAACCGATCATTTTCTTCGCCCGCAAGCACCATTGCCAGAGTTAAAAACACTTCAGACGCGCCTTCGCTGGCATTTGATACAGTATTAAACTGCAGGGTTTCGCCAGCCATTAATTTTGCTTTAAGGCCAAGAATTTCCAGATCACCCGATCCGTTCATCGCGTCTGCGATAACCGCCAAAGCCTCGTCGGTTCTTTCAAGTTGCGACAAGATTTCAATATGGGCAATCAGACTACCACGACCGACCCGAATAGGCTGACCGTTTTGACGTGCCAGAATTTTTTCGGCTGCTTCAAAATCGCCAACCACGGCCAAAGTCAGGGCTTTATGATAGTTGCTGAATATCGTCATGGCCGGGTTACTGGTCATCTGATCGAACCGCGCCGCTGCTTCGGACATCTGCCCAAGGCCAAGATGTATCCAGCCCTGAATGAGCCCATCCAGCAAGGGGCTGAAACTTGCGCCCTTGGCAAAATATTCGTTCGCTTTTGCGAAATCTTCAACGCGGATCGCTTCGGCGAGCAACATCAATTGCGCCAGTTGAATGTTGCCATCCAGCTTTTCCATCTGACGCGCAATGGCCAGCCCGCGATCAATTTCTCCCAAGTTTATATAGGCCAGAAGTGCATTCTGCATCAGGCCAATATTCTTGGGATCGTTCACAAGTGCGCGGCTGTAATAAAGCGCGGCGGCTTTATAATTGTTGTCGTAACCTGCTTGACTAGCGGCAAGGTAACTTCCGGCTAGGCTTTGCGCCTTTAGTTTCAAAACAGGTGTACTGACGAACACCAAAGTCGACACAACTGCCAGCAATAGCGGCTTAATAAATGGGGTCACGCGGTGAATTCTCCGATAACTGGATCCGGCAATTGGACTTGGGGCCAAGCCTAATCGCCCTCCTCGATGAAGGCAATGCAAACGCACCGCGCAAGTGGTGACTTTGCCGCGAGCAAGCGTTTACCTGCCGAGGCAAAATCGGTCACATATTCGGGTAATTTGGCCCTTCGCCGCCCTGCGGACAGGCCCATGTGATATTCTGACTTGGGTCTTTGATATCACAGGTTTTGCAGTGCACACAGTTTTGCGCATTTATCTGAAAACGCGGATTTGACCCATCGTCATCACGCAAGATTTCATAGACCCCAGCCGGGCAGTACCGTTGCGCTGGCTCGTTCCACTTCGGCAAATTCACATCAATCGGGATCGAGCTGCTTGCCAATTGCAAATGGTTGGGCTGCTCTTCCGCATGGTTTGTCGCCGAAAAGCTGACATTGGTCAGCCGATCAAATGACAGCACCCCATCTGGGCGTGGATAATCGATTGTCTTGTGTTGATCTGCTGGTTCCGTCGATGCTGCGTCTGTCTTGCCATGTTTGATGGTGCCAAGCGGGTTCCAAGACGTAATATTGGCCACCCACATATCAAAGCCACCCAAGGTCAAACCACCCAACGGGCCAAACTTGCCGTTCAAAGGGGCAACATTACGCACGCGCTTTAGGTCTTTGCCAATGGGTCCGGACCGCAGTTCCGCATTGTAATCTGTCAGCGCATCGCCCGAGCGCCCTGCTGAAATTGCGCCAAACGCGGCTTCAGCTGCGGCTTTGCCTGACAGCATCGCGTTATGGTTGCCCTTGATACGCGGTAGGTTCACCAAACCCGCCGAACAGCCCAACAAGGCACCACCCGGAAATGCCGAATTCGGAATAGACTGATAGCCGCCCTTGGTCACCACGCGCGCGCCATACGCCACGCGCTTGCCACCCTTAAGAACTTTGGCAATCTCAGGATGATGTTTCCAACGCTGGAATTCCATATAGGGGAAAAGATGCGGGTTTTTATAGTTCAAATCAACGATGTAGCCCACATATACCTGATTATTTTCAAGGTGATACATGAACGAGCCGCCGCCCGTTTTCCAACCCAACGGCCAGCCCATTGTATGGGTGACTGTGCCTTCGGAATGGTTTTCCGGCTTAACTTCCCAGATCTCTTTCATGCCAAGGCCAAATTTC
Source organism: Paracoccaceae bacterium (assembly GCA_047622625.1). GTDB lineage: Bacteria > Pseudomonadota > Alphaproteobacteria > Rhodobacterales > Rhodobacteraceae > UBA5972. Next base: position 18,133 of record JBLHMX010000028.1, read on the forward strand.
GGCACATCGCAATCGGCTGCTAGATCGTATTTCGCGATCACTTGTTTTGACAAAGACCCACGTGCGCCTTCGCTTAAGAAAACATACTTGCCGTAAAGCACCATTCCCGGTTCATAGCTGTCGCCCATGCTGCCGTCGGGATTTTTACCAAATTCACCGGCGATAACGCCGCGCAGCTCACCCTTGTCACCATAAACCAGTTCGGAACAGGCCATGCCGGGGAAAATCTCAACGCCCAGCTCTTCGGCTTGTTCGGCCATCCAGCGACATACATTGCCCATCGAAACGATATACATGCCGTGATTGTTCATCAAAGGTGGCATTAGGAAATTCGGGATGCGCAATGAACCCGCTTCGCCAAGAACCAGAAAGTTGTCTTTCTTCACGGCCGTCTTAATCGGCGCGCCTTTGGCTTTCCAATCGGGGATCAGCGCATCAAGGCCGGCAGGATCCAGCACCGCTCCGGATAGGATATGCGCGCCAACTTCGGAGCCTTTTTCCAAAACGACAACTTCAAGGTTGCTGTCCAGTTGTTTTAACCGGATCGCGGCTGAAAGACCCGCAGGCCCTGCCCCAACGATGACAACATCATATTCCATCGACTCGCGTTCAATTTCGGCCATGCCAATTCCCCTTGGATGACCTATTTCGCAGGCCAATGTTGATCCCTGAATTTCTGAGACTTGCCTAGCGCAAGCCATGCCTCATGGTCAATCAAGACCATGCGTCGAAACCCGTGAATTGCGCAAAAATGCTGAAAGGAAGGTTCGGCGACTGCGTGATTTGCTGCGCGGAACGGGTGAAATGGACAAAATTCGGCAAATTCTACCAAATCCGCCCAAAACTATCGCCATTTTGCTGACCCATCGACATATGGTTTAACTTGCCCTTCACGATTTCAAACCATATGGTTTGCCATTGAGAAACACCAAAAGGACGCTTTGGAATAATGGAAAAAGTCCCAATTACACCTCGTGGCTTTAAAGCAATGGACGTGGAATTAAGAAAGTTGAAATCAACTGATCGCCCGGCAGTCATCCGTGCGATTGCAGAAGCGCGCGAGCATGGTGACCTATCGGAAAACGCCGAATATCATGCAGCCCGCGAGCAGCAAAGCCACATTGAAGGACGGGTCAAAGAACTTGAGGGCCTGATTTCATTGGCTGACGTGATTGATGTATCCAAACTCAGTGGCTCGATAAAATTCGGCGCTACTGTTGAATTGGTCGATGAAGATACTGACCTTGAAAAAACCTATCAGATTGTCGGCGAACCCGAGGCCGACATCGACAAAGGCCTGTTGAACATTCGGTCGCCCATCGCGCGCGCCTTGATTGGCAAGGAGGAAGGTGACAGTGTTGCTGTGAAAACCCCTGGCGGGATCAAAAGTTACGAAATATTAAGTGTAAAGTTTATTTAAGGGTACGAGCGACAGGACATGGAGCCAGATAAACCCGAAGCCCCGTTAGATCTTGGCATCTATGGGCGACAGGTAAAAACCAAAGTCGAAATATCCGACATCATTGCCGCCAGCCTGAGCTTGCTTTGGGTGGCAATGGTTGCGGGTTTCTGGCTGTTTATTGGCATATCTTCCGAAGAAGGCACACCGGGCTTTAACCCGATGACCTTTGTAATGACAATGGTGTCAATCCTGCTGCCCATTGGGTTGATTTGGGTTGCCAGCACGGGTGCCAAAACCGCGCGCGTAATGCGCGAAGAAGCCTCGAGATTACAAAACTCGCTTGACGCAATGCGCCATGCCTATGTGTCCCAACAACAATCTGCCGGTCAAATTGTCAAACCATCGCTGGAACGTCAGCTTGATCAAATTGCGGCGTCCCAGAAACAAACTGAATCCGCAATGGCAACTTTCGCGTCACGCCGTGAACATGCCACGCTTGCGCCTTCAACTACCAAGGCTGCTCTTGGAAAAAAGGCGCCTCCAATTGTCGAAGATCAGCCCCTTTTGGCGCTTGGCACGCCAGATACAGACCTGCTTGAGCCGATAACGATTTCCGAATTCATCCGTGCTTTGAATTTTCCGGAAAACGAAGATGACGCCGAAGGGTTTCGCACACTGCGCCGGGCACTTGATGACCGCGACG
>JBLHMX010000029.1:0-20022 GCA_047622625.1 Paracoccaceae bacterium
GTTCTTTATCTGGCGTCGGACCTTTCGGCGTTGGTCACAGGGTCGTCAATGATGGTCGACGGTGGCTGGACAGCAGATTAGGTTTGCAGCTCGGACAATACCGGGCGCTTTAGGCGGTCCAGCAAGGCAATCACCCGCGTTCGACACAGGGTTCCTGGCCAGTCATCCGGAAAAAACTTTGGCGGCAGGGTGGCATGTCGCAGCAAAAGCCGCCGCCAACTGTGAATAATCAAAATGCGTAGTGCAGCAGTTTCGAGCGGCGACAATTGGCCCACGCTTTCAACGGCACCCGAAAGCGCGTCAAGATCGGTCAGTAGGGTGGTATATCCATCAAAAATCATGTCGTCGGCTAGGGATTCTCGCAACCAATTGGGAATGGTTTCAAGGTTTCCGTTTAGCGTCAGAAAATTGGGGTCGCCCGGTTCAGGATGCCCTTGACCCAAATACACACCTTGGCCAACTATAAGATAACCTTGGGAAATATGTGTTTGATCCTCGATAAGGCGGCTTTTCTGCGACATCGGTTGCGCGATCCTGATATGCCAATTTTCTGGTGAAGGAACATGGCTTGCATAGATTTTGGGTCGCGCTGCAAGTGTTTCGCGAAAACCAAATTCACTAAGTCGATGATGGCTGTTCCGCCCTGATTTTTCGCTAACGATCCAGCCATCTTTGCGCAAACGGTGCAAAGCCACGCGCATCGCCTCGGGCTTGATACCGATGCATTCGGTCAAAAGCGACAGCAACGCGCCACTGATTTGATCGCTTTTGTTTTGCGCCAGATCACCGAACAACGTCACGATCACAGACCAGACTCGAAAATCACTACCTCTGCACAAGATTTCAGTGGCAACGCTCAGCGGATTCAGGCTTTGATTAGGGTGCGTCACGGGGCTATTGATCGTAATCCACCACGATTTTTTCGCTGACCGGATAGCATTGGCACGTCAAAACATAGCCCTGTTCAACCTCGTAATCTTCAAGCGCGTGATTGGCGATCATTTCGACTTCACCTTCTAGAACTTTGGCGCGGCACGTCGAACATATGCCTGCCTGACAAGCAAATGGCGCATCCAGATCGGCGGCAAGTGCCGCTTCAAGCACGCTTTGGCCGACTTTTGGCATCTGCAAAATCCGCGTAGTGCCTTCCAGCGTCACATGGGCCGTTGTTGTTGCCTGCATTTGACCAGCATTTTGATTTGTTGTTTTGCGTTTCGCTAAACCGGGTTGTCCACTGGCGAATAATTCATATTTGATCATGCTTTCGTCAAGGCCGTGATCCTGTAACGACTGGCTGATGCCTTGCATCATCGCTTCGGGGCCGCAGATGAAAGCGGTGTCGACTGACTTAATGTCGATCCAGTGTTTGAATAGTTGTTCGCATTTTTCTGGTGTCAATCGCCCGGTGAATAGGTCAATTTCTTGAGCGTCGCTTTTTAGAATATGGATGATTGTCAAACGGCCCAGATATTTGTTTTTCAAATCCTCAAGCTCTTCGCGAAACATGATGCTCGTCACACCTCGATTGGCGTAAATGAGCGTAAATTCTGCGTGGGCTTCACCTGCAAGCGTGGACTTCAGGATCGAAAGGATTGGCGTGATACCAGAGCCAGCAGCGAAACCAAGGTAATGTTTAGTCGCGGTGGCGTTAAGCTTAGTGAAAAACCGTCCCATCGGTGGCATGGCTTGCACGGTATCGCCAGGTTTCAGATCATCATTCGCCCAGCCTGAAAATGCGCCGCCTTCAACGCGCTTTATGCCGACTTGCAACACGCCGTCGTCTTTGCCTGCACAGATAGAATAGGATCGGCGCAATTCCTGACCGTCAAAATCACGACGAAAAGTCAGGTATTGTCCCTGCGTAAAATCAAATTCTCTGGCATCTCCATTTTCTGGTTTCAGCGTCAGAACCACAGCGTCTCGCGTGGTTTTGTGAATGTCGGTAACCGTTAGATTGTGAAAGCGAGGCATGAGGTTTCTCAAGTTAGATACATTTGAAGTAATCGAAGGGTTCAAGGCAATCTTTGCACCGCCACAATGATTTGCACGGCGTCGAGCCAAATTGGCTGGTGCGTTCAAGATTTACGCTTTGGCATTGCGGGCAGCGGGCCGGTCCGCCAGCCGGTTGTGGTGGGGCGATGCCGTATTCTTCTAAGGCAGCGCGGCCCTTTTGTGACATCCAGTCCGTTGTCCATGCAGGTGAGATTTGTCTTTCAAGACGCAGATTTCGCACGTTTTTATCACGAATCGCGGTCTCGATATCCAAATTTATGATCGACGTTGCGGGGCAGCCGGAATAGGTTGGTGTCACTGTGATCACTAGCGTTTCATCTTGCCATTCAACGTCGCGAATTATGCCCAGATCAACCAATGTGATCACAGGAATTTCGGGATCAGGAATAGCATCAAGCCAGCCCCAAACCTGTTCGATAGATGGTAAGGTCGCGTGCATTACATCACCACTTCGCACTGGGATATGCCCGCTGCAGGAATTGCATATTCGCCAGAATGAAACCCAGATGTTCCGTATGGGTGCCGGTTTTGCCGCCCTTATGGGTGAAAGCGTTTTGCGGAATTTCCAAAGTCGCATCGTGCATCACTCGACCAACAAGATCGTCCCAATCAGCGCGTAAGCTGGCAGGGTCGGGCGCAATGCCGTCGCGGGCCAAGATCGCATCGACCTCGTCGCTCACAAACATTTCGCCGACGTATGGGTACAAGTCATCAAGTGCGGTTTGCATACGCGCGTGACTTTCCGCTGTGCCGTCACCAAGACCAACCACCGTATCAGCCGAGCGCTCCACGTGATAGGCCACTTCTTTGCTTGCCTTTTCCGCGATTGCTGCAATGCGTTTATCGTTTGATTTCATCAGCTTGGCCATCATCAGGCTGGCCCATGCGTCAAACAAGAACTGGCGCATCAGGGTCTTGCCAAAATCACCATTTGGTCGTTCCACGAGCAGCAAATTGCGAAAATCCCAGGCGTCCCGCAGATAGGCCAGGTCGTCAGAAGACCGGCCTTTGCCTTCAACCTCGCCTGCCAACTCCAACCAGAATTGCGTTTGGCCGATCAGGTCAAGGGCGGTGTTGGCCAGCGCGATGTCTTCTTCAATTACGGGCGCATGTCCGCACCATTCGCTGACCCGATGAGACAGCACCAGCGTGTTGTCACCTAACCGCAACAGGAATTCAAACAGTGCGGTATTCTTGTCCATCACCCCGTCCATTACATTGCACCGACATCATCAGGAATGTTGAAGAACGACGGATGGCGGTAAATCTTAGCGTTTGACGGCTCGTAAAGCGGGCCCTTTTCATCGGGCGAGCTGGCAGCGATGTTGGCTGCTTCAATCACCCAGATCGACACGCCTTCGTTGCGCCGTGTGTAAACATCGCGCGCGTTTTTGATTGCCATACCAGCGTCAGGGGCGTGTAGGCTGCCGACGTGGCGGTGGCTCATTCCGTGCTGACCGCGGATGAATATTTCCCAAAGGGGCCATTCGTTTGACATGTATTTTTTCCTTATTCCGCAGCAATTTTAGCGGCGTTTTTCTTGCGCGCATGTGCCATTAAACCGTCACGCACCCAAGCGCCGTTTTCCCAGGCGTCAACCCGGGCCGCCATGCGTTCTTTGTTGCAGGGGCCATTGCCGCGCAGCACATCAAAAAACTCATCCCAATTTGGGTCGCTATAATCATAACCAGCCTTGTCTTCGTTCCATTTGACCGCCGGGTCAGGACAGGTCAGGCCCAAGTATTCAAGCTGTGGCATCGTTTGGTCGACAAATCTTTGGCGAAGTTCGTCGTTGGTGTTGATTTTGATCCGCCAAGCCATTGATTGGGTTGAATGAATACTGTCTTTGTCGGGCGGCCCAAACATCATCAACGATGGAAACCACAGGCGGTTCAACGCATCCTGCGCCATCGCTTTTTGTGCTGGGGTGCCAGAAGCCATCGTCATCATAATAGTATAACCCTGACGCTGGTGAAAGCTTTCTTCTTTACAAATTCGCACCATGGCGCGGGCATAAGGGCCGTAAGAAGTTTTTTGCAACTGCACCTGATTAAGGATCGCGGCCCCATCTACCAGCCAGCCAACTGCGCCGACGTCAGCCCAGTTAAGCGTTGGATAATTGAAGATTGATGAATACTTCATCTTACCTTTGTGCAGCATGTCGATCAATTCATCACGACTGACACCAAGGGTTTCGCAGGCAGAATATAGATAAAGGCCATGCCCGGCTTCATCCTGTACCTTGGCCAACAAAATTGCTTTGCGTTCAAGGGTGGGCGCACGTGTGATCCAGTTGCCTTCGGGCAATTGACCGACGATTTCGGAATGGGCATGTTGCCCGATCTGGCGGATAAGGGTGGCGCGATAGTCGTCAGGCATCCAATCGCGCGGCTCGATCTTTTCACCACGATCAATGTGGTCCTGAAAGGCGCGTTCCTGATCTGACATCGTTTTACGGTCTTTTACCCCGTGTCCGGCGGTTTTTACCATCTGCGCGTACATCGTATCCCTCGTTTTGGCCCAAGCGGTAACTTATTCACTGACCGCTTGGTCAAGGTTAGTTTAAATTTGGAAACCGCACAAGATAAATGTTACTAAATGTCGTGCGGTGTGGTAATTGTTGTAACCTATCAGGATTGCCCCTTGACCTTACAGTCGCTGGAATCCCTATGTAGGGAAAAGCACAGAAGTATAAGGAGTCGGTATCATGGCGCTTGATCAGTCCTCAGCAAAACACAGTCACGCCCGGTTCCAGATTACTGGCATGAGCTGTGCATCCTGCGTTGGTCGCTTGCAAAACGCGATTGAAGCGGCGACAGGCGTGACCCAGGCATCTGTTAATCTGGCAACAGAAACCGCCGATATCGACTTTACGGCTGACCTATCACTGGCCGAGCTTGTGAAAATCATCGACGCCACGGGCTATGCGGCCGCGCGCCAAGAGGTCACGTTGAGCATTGAAAGCATGACCTGCGCTTCGTGCGTTGGACGGGTTGAAAAGACATTGAACCACGCGGTTGGGGTTGAAGCAGCCACAGTCAATCTTGCAACAGAAACCGCCCATGTCCGTTTCTTGACTGGGCTGGCAACTGCTGAAAGTTTGGCAGAATTAGTCACGCAATCGGGCTATACCGCCGATGTGGCTAAGGCCGAAGACAACAACAGCCTGGATGCGAGGCGGGGCCAAGAAATCGACAATGTAGGCCGCGCAACATTGATCGCGTTTGTGCTTGGTTTACCAGTATTTGTCTTGGCAATGGGCCCACACGTCATTCCGGGCTTGCACGGTTTTATCAAAAGCAGCATCGGAATACAGACCAGCTGGCTGATCCAATTTGCGCTGACCACGCTGGTTTTAGTTTGGCCCGGCCGAACATTTTTTGCCAAGGGATATCCGGCCTTACTGCGCCGCGCCCCTGACATGAATTCACTGGTCGCACTTGGCACAACTGCCGCATGGGCTTTTTCAACCTTGGTGGTGTTTGCGCCCTCAGTCATCCCTGCAGCCTCGCGTGGGGTTTATTTTGAAGCTGCCGCTGTCATCGTAACCCTGATCCTGTTTGGCCGCTGGCTTGAAGCCCGCGCCAAAGGCCGAACGGGATCGGCCATTCGCCATCTCATTGGTTTAAGCCCGAAAACGGCAAGGGTGGAACGCGATGGTCAAGTCGTTGACCTGCCGATTGCAGGCGTTCGTGTCGGAGACATTTTGCATCTGCGCCCCGGTGAAAGCGTGGCTGTGGACGGCGAAGTTATGTCCGGTCACAGCTATATCGACGCCTCTATGATTACGGGCGAGCCTTTGGCCGTGGAAAAATCCGAAGGGGACGGGATCACTGGTGGGACAATTAACACCACTGGCAGCCTAACATTTCGCGCCACTCATGTGGGCAGTGACACGGTTTTGGCCAGCATTATCCGCATGGTTCAAGACGCGCAGGGTGCCAAGCTGCCGATCCAGGCGCTTGTTGATAAAGTGACGCTGGTATTTGTACCGGTGGTTTTGGGCATTGCGGCGTTGACAGTTGTTGTATGGTTAATTTTCGGGCCTTCCTTGGCTCATGCGCTTGTGGCGGGTGTTGCTGTTTTAATCATCGCTTGCCCCTGCGCGATGGGATTGGCCACACCAACCTCGATCATGGTTGGCACTGGGCGGGGCGCCGAAATGGGCGTGTTGTTTCGCAAAGGCGACGCACTGCAATCGTTGGCCGGTATTTCGGTGATCGCGTTAGATAAAACCGGCACATTGACCAATGGCACACCCGTATTAACCGATTTCGTTGTGGTTGACGGCGCAGACAAAGACCGCACGCTGGGCTTGATCGCAGCCCTTGAAACCCAGTCGGAACACCCGATCGCGGCGGCAATTGTGGCGGGCGCTAAGGATCGCGGATTGAAATTCGGCGCGGTAACGAATTTCGAGGCCAAGCTTGGTTACGGCGCGTCTGCAACAGTAAATGGCAAAGCCGTCGCCGTCGGTGCGGATCGTTATATGCGCCTTTTGGGTATTGATCTGGGTGATCTGAAAGCGCAGGGCGCGGGTTTGGCCACGCAGGGTAAAACACCGCTGTACGCTGCAATTGACGGCAAAATTGCCGCCGTGATCGCAGTTGCCGATGAGATTAGAGAAACCACACCTGCTGCGATTAAAGCGTTTCAAAACATGGGTCTTAGGGTCGCTATGCTGACTGGTGACAACGCCAAAACTGCGGCGATTGTCGCTGAAGCCCTTAATATTGATACGGTCGTGGCTGAGGTTCTTCCGGACGGCAAAGTCGCCCAAATAAAGGCCCTGCGCGCCAAATACGGAAATATCGCCTTTGTCGGTGATGGCATCAACGACGCCCCTGCCTTGGCGGCTGCCGATGTGGGCATCGCCATTGGTACAGGCACGGATGTGGCAATTGAAACCGCCGATGTGGTTTTGATGTCTGGCGATCTGAACGCCGCGGCCAAAGCCGTCAAACTATCGCGCGCTGTCATGCGCAATATTCGCCAGAACTTATTCTGGGCATTTGGTTACAACACGCTTTTGATCCCCATCGCCGCAGGTGTGTTATTTCCCATTTTCGGCGTGTTGCTGTCTCCCATGTTGGCCGCAGGTGCAATGGCGCTATCTTCGGTTTTTGTCTTAAGCAACGCGTTGCGTTTGCGTCGAATTGAGGTTTGAAATGAATATTGGAACCGTCGCACAAAAATCAGGCTTACCGGCTAAAACCATCCGCTATTACGAAGATATCGGCCTGATTAAACCGGACCGCGATGCCAACGGATATCGTGCTTTCGCGGATGCTGATTTGCACAAGCTAACTTTCTTGGGCCGGGCCCGCAGTCTTGGGTTCAGCATTGAAGAATGCCGCGCCCTAATGGCCCTTTATGCGGATCAAAGCCGCGCCAGTTCTGATGTGAAAACCATCGCGCGTGAGCATCTTGGCCAAATCAGCAACAAAATCCGAGAACTGGAAGAAATGCGTCAAACCCTTGGCGAACTGGTCGATGCTTGTGCCGGTGATCACCGCCCCGATTGCCCAATCCTAAAAGGCCTTGCGGGCAGGTAATTTCATTGTTCTAAAATACTCATGAGGTGTGGAGGTAGCGCCTCCAACAAAAGCGCGGCTTTTGTTTGCCTATCCGCCCGCCATCAAAGGCATTAAAATAACTTCACTGTCGGGCCGCACTGGCGCAAACCAGCTTTCCTTGAAGATGACACCGTCAATTGCCATGGACACACCACGCTCGATCTGTGGCGCCAACCCGGGATAGTCCCGCACCAGCGCATCCAGTACTTGTTTGAAGTTTTCGGCCTCAACCTCGACTTCAGCCGCGCCATCAGTGGCGGTGCGAAGTGAACCCCAAACCGCCACCGTTACCATGACTTACCCTTTAGCGTTCTTGATCGCTTTCAAAATGCGTGGTGGCGACATTGGCAGCTCGTCCATACGCACACCAATCGCTTGGGATACAGCGTTGGAAATAGCAGCAAGAGGTGGCACAATCGGCGTTTCACCGACGCCGCGCACGCCGTAGGGGTGGCCAGGGTTCGGAATTTCCAAAATAACCGTATCAATTCTTGGCAGATCAGAGGCCACAGGAATGCGGTAATCAAGAAAGCCCGCGTTTTGGAGGCGTCCGTCTTTGCCGTAGATATATTCCTCGTTCAGCGCCCAACCAATGCCCTGAACCGCGCCGCCCTGCATTTGGCCTTCGACATAATCAGGGTGGATGGCTTTGCCGGCATCTTGAAAGACTGTGTAGCGCAGAACCTTGGTAAATCCAGTTTCTTTATCCACTTCCACATCAACAAGATGCACCCCAAAGCTAACACCAGCACCTTCGGCATTCACTTCGTGGTGGCCGGAAATTGGCCCGCCGGTGTTTGGTGATTTTCGCGCGATTTTGGCCAATGACAAGGGTTCAAACCCGCCAGCATTTGGCCCGGCTGGTTTTGCGTGACCGTCTTCCCAGATCACCGCATCTTCATCAATGCCCCAGGTAAGGGCTGCGCGTTTGCACATTTCTTTGATGGCGGCGCGGGCGGCTTTGATGGTGGCCAAGCCAACCGCAAAAGTCACGCGACTGCCGTCGGTTACATCGTTTTGGCCGATGGAATTTGTGTCCGCCACAATGGTGCGCACTTTTTCGTAAGGAATGCCCAGCTCTTCTGCCGCCATCATCGAAATTGAGGCCCGCGACCCACCAATATCGGGATTGCCTTCGGTGACAGCGACCGTGCCGTCAAAATTGATGTTCATTGAAACAGACGTATTGCCGCCGAAATTGAACCAGAACCCACAAGACAATCCACGGCCCTGATTTTCGCCCAAAGGGGCCGCGTAATGGGGGTGCGCTTTGGCCGCCTCAAGCGTGGCAACCAACCCGATATCGTCAAATGTCGGCCCATAGGACGCTTTGGTGCCTTTGCGTGCCGCATTTTTCAGGCGCACATCAAGTGGGTCTAGATTCAGTTCTCGGCAAAGCTCGTCAACAACAGCTTCGATTGCATAAATCGCCATAGGTGCGCCGGGTGCTCGGTAGGCGGCTTGTTTGGGGCGATTGGTCAACACGTTGATTGCGTTGGCGTGAACCGCTTCTAGATCATAAGCTGCAAACGCACATTGTGCGCCTAACCAGTTGGTCATGTTGGGGAAAGCACCACCCTGATAGCGCAATTCAGCTTCGCCAGCTGTGATACGCCCGTCTTTGGTCATGCCGATTTTAACGTCAATTTCTGAAGATACAGTCGGACCTGTCGCCTTGAATACTTCTTCACGGTCCATCACCAGTTTCACCGGATGCCCGGCTTTGCGTGACAGCGCCAGCGCAATCGGTTCGATGAAAGCGGTGGTTTTACCACCAAAGCCGCCGCCGATTTCACTGGCAGTCACCCGCAATTGGCTTTCTTCAATACCAAGGATCGCGGCACAAAGTTCACGAATGTAAAATTGGCCCTGCGTGCAGCACCAAAGTTCGCCCCGACCATCCGGACCAAGGGACGCAAGACAAGCATGTGGCTCGATATAACCCTGATGGGTTGCTGCGGTTTTCAACGTACGGCTGATGATTTTGTCGGCCTTCGCGAACCCGGCTTCAAGATCGCCGTGGCCAAATTCATAGGCAGAGACCACGTTTTCGGAATAGCCTTTAGGGGCGTTTTCTTCCACAAAACCAGCATTAACCACCGGGGCCGCAGGATCCATCGCATCTTGAATCTCTGTCACATGCGGCAGAACCTCATAGTCAACTTTGATCAATTTCAAAGCAGCACTTGCCACTGCTTCACTGACAGCAGCAACCGCGACCACGCCGTGGCCATCGTATAATACCTTGTCACGCGCGATAATGTGATCGCGCACATTCATCGCTTCGCCTTTGCGCATGTCACCAAAGTCAGCCGCAGTTAATATGGCTTTGACGCCAGACAATGCTTCAGCCGCGCTTGTGTCAATAGACAGGATTTTGGCGTGCGCATGTGGGCTGCGTAGCATTTTTGCAAACAGCATTCCCGGTGCCGATTGATCTGCGCCATATTGCGCACGGCCCGTTACTTTATCGACGCCGTCGGGGCGCGCTGGCCGTGTTCCGATGACTTTAAATTCACGTTTTTGATCTTGATCCAATGCCATCGTTCAAGCCCCCCGCATTTCAGCAGCGGCATCCATAACCGCGTTGATAATTTTGTCATATCCGGTGCAACGACACAGATTTCCAGCCAGCCAATACCGCACTTCGATTTCCGTTGGGTCCGGGTTCTTTTCCAGCAGGGACTTCGCAGCGACCAATATACCGGGTGTGCAGATGCCACATTGAAGGGCGGCGTGTTCAATGAATTTGCGTTGAAGGGGATGCAAAGCCTCGCCCTCGGCCATGCCTTCGATTGTCGTGATGTCGGCACCTTCCGCTTCCGCAGCAAGGACCAGACATGAACAAACCAACCGCCCGTTCATCGTTACGCTGCACGCACCACAATCACCCGAGCCGCAGCCTTCTTTGGCACCGGTTAAGTGAAGATCATCGCGCAATACCGAAAGCAAAGTCGCTTCTGGTTCGGTTAGAAATTCGGTCGCGTCGCCGTTAACGTTGGTTTTTATGTGACGTTTATTCATGATTTACCTCCGGCGCGGCCTTGCGCGATTTTTGCGGCACGTTTGGCCAATACTGCGGTCACATCGCGGCGGAACTCAATAGTGCCGCGTTTGTCATCAATCGGGTTGCAAGCGGCCGAACAGGCAACGCCAAGGGCTTCAAGTGCGCCGTCATCCAACTTGGTTCCAATCAAAGCGTTTGCAGCGTCTTCAACCAGCAAAACGGTTGCAGCAACCGCGCCAAGGGAAACCCTGGCGTCTGTGCAAATGCCATCGGTATCAAACGTTAGGCTGACACCAGCAGCACAAACAGCGATGTCCATTTCCGTGCGCGGAATAAACCGCAAATAAGCATCAGACGCATTTTCAGGCCGCGCCGGGAAAAAGATCGAGGCGACAAATTCACCTTTCGCCAGTGACGTTTTGCCGGGGGCAACTGGAATTTCTTGCACCGCACAATCGCGTTCGCCGTTGGGGTTAACGATGCGCGCCATAGCTTGGGCGGCAACCATCGCTGGCACACTATCCGCCGCAGGCGAAGCATTGCAGAGATTACCGGCCAGTGTGCAACGCCCCTGAACCTGTGTTGATCCGATTAATTCGAAGGCTTCAACAACACCCGGCCACAACGCCACCATTCCCGCATGTTCGCCAAGTTCAGCCCCAGAAACTGCGGCACCGACACGGTAGCCGCCATTTTCCGCAGTGATATCGTACATGCCAGCAATACGTTTAATATCGACCAGCAAATCCGGGGCACCTGCGCCAAATTTCATTTGAACCAGTATGTCGGTTCCACCGGCCAGAACTTTCGCAGTTCCGGCGCTTTCGGCCAATAGGCGCGCAGCTTCGGCGGTGGTTTCGGGGGCGGCGTATTGCATGAATTTCCCTTTGCTTTGTGGAATATCGAACAGCGCTGATAGGCGATTCCTTGCACATAGAATGGAGTCACAATGCGCCAAGTTCAAGCGCGGATTTTAGCGACTAAATCGTACTTAAACCGGCATTCCCGCCAAGCGCGCCACAAGATCCGTACCGTTGCGCGCATTCAGTTTACCCATCATATTGGCGCGGTGAGTTTCAACCGTGCGCGGCGATATTTCCAAATCGCGCGCTATTTCTTTGCTGGTCTTTCCATCGGTCAACAGCATTGCGACTTGGCGCTCGCGTCGCGACAAATGGGTAAGCGGGCGGTTTTCTGACAAGTCGGCCCAGCTCCAGACCGAATGGGCTAGCGGATTGTCCGGCGTCAAGCTTTGGCCGCGAACGCGGCACCAAAACAGCCCGCCGCTTTGCCGACGCATAATGCGTTCGTCATCATAACGACCGCCATCCATCATCGCCTTTGTGCCAAGCGTGCCGATGCGTTGAAATTCGTCTTGGGACGGGTAAAGGATTGCCAATGATTTGCCGATAAGGTCGTCGCGGGAAAATCCAAACATCTCGCAGAACATGGCATTACACCCTTCAATTTGGCGGTGACGCGTGATCGCTAGACCAATCGGTGCGTGTTCAAATCCCAAATCAAACATCAAGCTTCCTTAAAACTGCGTAGTTTCACGAATTGCACGTTTTGGCCGTGGATTCTAGTGTGCGGACAAACAAGCAGGAGACTTAACAATGGACGCACGTATCGTAGGTTGGGGCCATACCCCTTTTGGCCGGTTAGACAAATCACTGGAGGAATTGATTGCAGATGCGGCAAACGAAGCGCTGGCGCACGCTGGCGTCGCTGCAGGGGATGTTGATGCGATCTATCTGGGGCATTACAATGCAGGAATGGTGCCGGATGGATTTGCCTCATCGCTTGCACTGCAAATCGATGATGATTTGCGATTTACGCCCGCAACCCGCCTTGAAAACGCCTGTGCTTCCGGTTCGGCAGCAGTTTACACGGCGCGCAATGCTATACGTGCAGGTCAAGCCCGGGTTGTGCTGGTAATCGGCGTTGAAAAGATGACCAGCAATAGCACCAAAGATGTGACCAAGGCTTTGATGACGGCCAGTTATCAAGCAGAAGAAGGTGGTGTTTCCTTTCCACAGGTATTTGGTCGGTTTGCTGATGCGTATTTTCAAGCCAATGGCGACAAGTCCGAAGTTTTGGCTCGCATCGCCGCTAAGAACCATACGAACGCCGTGAAAAACCCGCTGGCCCAGATGCAAAAAGACGTGGGCTTTGAATTTTGCAACACTGTGTCCGACAGAAACCCGATTGTGGCTGCGCCCCTGCGCTTGACTGATTGCTCGTTGATCTCGGATGGGGCTGCCGCGTTGGTTATGGTAGCTGATGATATGGCGCCAGATTTCAAACGCTCGGTCAAATTTCGCGCGGGTATACATGTGAACGATTTCTTGCCGATGTCCAAACGCGATTTATTGAAATTTGAAGGCCCGGCAATGGCATTTTCACGCGCCTATGAGCAAGCGGGTGTCACAGTAAACGATCTGGATTTTGCTGAAGTGCATGATTGTTTCACGATCGCTGAATTACTGGTTTACGAGGCAATGGGCCTAACCAAACAAGGGCAGGGAGCAAGCGCAGTTCTAGATGGCACAGTGTTTGCTGACGGGGCTTTGCCAATTAACTTGTCCGGTGGGCTGAAAGCCAAAGGCCATCCTGTGGGGGCCACGGGTGTATCAATGCACGCGCTAACTGCGGCCCAAGTAGCAGGCGAGGCGGGAACTTTGCAAAAAGACGGCGCCGAACTTGGCCTTGTTTTTAACATGGGAGGATCCGGCGTGGCCAATTACTGTTCGATCCTTGAGGCCGAGGATGTATCTTGAACCCGGCCGAATGGCTGGTCAGAACGGCCCGATTAACACCAGAAGCACCGGCCTTGATGAAAGGCGAAACGGTTGATGCTGATTACGCCACATTCGCCGGCCGCGCCGCTGGAATTGCCGGCGCACTAAAGGCCGATTACGGCATCGGTAAAGGCGATCGCGT
The DNA here is from genome assembly GCA_047622625.1 of Paracoccaceae bacterium. Classification (GTDB taxonomy): domain Bacteria; phylum Pseudomonadota; class Alphaproteobacteria; order Rhodobacterales; family Rhodobacteraceae; genus UBA5972. The sequence continues at coordinate 13,540 of JBLHMX010000029.1, forward strand.
TGCCATATTCATGAGCAACCGAACCGAATACCTAGAGGCGATGTATGGCATCTGGTTTACGGGCGCAGCAACTGTGCCGATTAACGCAAAACTGCACGCGAAAGAGGCTGCTTGGATCGTTGAAAACGCAGGGGTGGAAATCGCTTTTGTTTCAAAAGACGTGGGAGCGGCGCTGAAAGCTGTTGCCCCTGACTGCCTGAAAACACTGATTGTGGCGGACAGCAATGAATTCACGCAAATGCGCGCACATTCACCAATGGCTGCGCCAGATGTTATTAACGACGAAGAGTTACTGTGGCTGTTTTACACATCTGGCACGACCGGAAAACCCAAAGGGGTTATGGACAGCGCGGGCAATATCTCGGCCATGACATTGGCCTATTTTAGCGATGTGGATGAGGTTTCGCCGCAAGACGCGATCCTTTATGCCGCCCCGATGTCCCACGGCGCGGGCATTTACAATTTTATGCATGTTATCAAGGGCGCGCGCCATGTTGTGCCGGATAGCCACGGCTTTGACGCAGACGAAATCCTGACTTTGGCGCCCAAGATCGGTAATATTTCGATGTTTGCCGCGCCGACAATGGTCAAGCGATTGGTAGAGCGCGCTAAAGCGAGAGGCGCCACTGGCGAGGGGCTCAAGACCATAACCTATGCGGGTGGGCCGATGTATGTGGCCGATATTATCGAAGCGGTGGATGTGTTTGGCGACAAGTTCGTACAAGTTTACGGCCAAGGTGAATGCCCGATGGGGATTACATCTTTGCGCCGTGAATTTGTCAGTGATCGAAGCCACCCAAACTGGCGCGAACGTTTGGGATCGGTCGGTGTGGCGCAAAGCCCGGTTCTTGTGCGCATCGGTGATGAGGCGGGTGTTACCTTGCCAAACGGCGAGATCGGCGAAATTTTGGTGGCGGGCGCGACCGTGATGCCCGGATATTGGCAGAACGCGGAAGCCACCGCCAAAACCATCCGCGACGGCTGGCTGTGGACAGGTGATATGGGCGCGATCGATGATGATGGGTTCATAACGCTGCATGATCGATCCAAGGATATGATCATCTCGGGTGGGTCCAACATTTATCCGCGTGAAGTGGAAGAAGTGTTATTGGAACTAGACGCCGTTGCCGAAGTTGCCGTAGTAGGCCGTCAGCATCCCGAATGGGGCGAAGTTGTCATTGCCTTTGTCGTGGCCGCAGCGGATCAACAGGTTTCAATTGCCGATCTTGATGCCCACTGTATTGAAAATATCGCACGTTTTAAGCGGCCTAAAGAATATAGAATGCTCAAAGAACTGCCGAAAAACAACTATGGCAAAGTGTTGAAAACCGACCTTCGCCAGCTATTGAAAATTGGAGAGACCGATGAAAAATGATTTAAATGGCCGCGTAGCCTTGGTGACAGGTTCTGTGCAAGGCATCGGTCTGGCAATCGCGAAATCATTGGCAGAACAGGGCGCGCGCATCGCGTTGCATGGTTTGGCAGATGCAGCGCAAATCGCAAAAGCCACCAAGGTGATGAAGGACGCGGGTGCAAGTGACGTGCGGTTCTTTGGCGGCGATATGCGCGACCCTGATGCGATTGAAACCCTGATCAGCGAAGTCGAGGCTTGGGGCCCCCTAGACGTGTTGGTCAACAACGCTGGCATTCAAAAAACCGTCAGCCTTCAAGACCTGACCACGGAAACTTGGGATGCGATCATCGCGGTGAACTTGTCAGGTGCGATGCATACCATGCGCCACGTGATGCCAAAAATGGCCGAACGTGGGTTTGGGCGGGTGATTAATATTGCGTCGGTGCATGGCCTAGTCGCTTCAAAGGACAAAGCACCTTATGTGGCCGCGAAATTCGGGCTGGTGGGCTTGTCGAAAGTCGCCGCCCTTGAATATGCCAGCGCGGGCAGCAAAGAAAGCGGCGGCGTGACTGTGAACTGCATCTGCCCCGGCTGGACTGACACGCCGCTGATCGAGCCGCAAATCATGGCGCGCGCCGAAAAGTTCGGCGGTGACCGCGAAGCTGGTAAGGCCGATCTGGTGGCCGAAAAACAACCCTCACGCCGCACAGCAGACCCTTCAGAAATCGGAGCATTGGCTGTGTGGTTATGCGCGCCGATTGCCCATAACGTGACAGGCACGAGCATCCCGATTGATGGTGGGTGGACATCGCAGTAAGGGTGGCCGAACAGTTTTTTGGGACAGAATAATCCAAAGCGAGACCCAAAGTATGGTGGAAACAAACTTAAACTGAGCAGAAAATGACAGAATTACTCGCTGAGTACTTAATGTGCACGGAGTCGGACAATTCAATACAGGATGAAGACGAGTCACATGCCATTGATTTAGACCACAGCAGTGGTGTGTACTTGAAAACGGTTTTGACTACCCTCAACACCACAATAACAGAGATTGAAATAAATCATGATCCGGAGTCTCCATACATAGTTTTGAGCCCGGGTGTTCAGCTTTGTGGTATCATATATTTGAGCATTGAAAGTTTGATCCTCATAGAACTGTCCGCTTGGAATCGCCTTGAAAGATCGCCGCAAGATGAATTTTCAGACTATCAATTATGTGATGTATTTGCCAGCAACGACTGGGAGAATGGAAAACAATATATCGTTGGGAAATCCAAGTATTTTTGCTGTGAAGAGGTCAAGATTTCCTACTCTCGATCTGATCTCAAGAAAGCTAAAGAACGAGGCCTTCGGAAGTGGAATTCCAGAGTTACTGCCGGGCGAGCCTCCTATTTAGATATTCCTGACGTGGAACTCTTCGACACCTCCCTTAGTTCTTATAGCGATTTTCAGTCACCTCCATGGGACCATCGGCTTGAGTTTCAAATTGTTTTCGAAACACTTTTCTTAGAGGGCGCGACTGCACCCATTCTAATGAAAGTTTTTGACCAAGTGTATGTAAACCGAGACGTGATCGATAAATTGCACTCTTCATCACTAAATGGAATTGAGGTTTATGGAGGAATTCGTTTCGTACATACTGTTTCACCTAAAGCTCGGAAAACAGGATTCCTAGGTTGGTTGTTGAAGCGCTAACCATTTTTGACATTTCAACAAACGCCCCAATTATCATTTGTAAAAATGCCATCTCCCACTCTTTCGGGGGCAAACATATTTGAAAAAACGGTTTTTTGGCCCAATCCAAAATTTCGCAGTTTAGGATCCCTAAGCATTTACCCCGTCTTAAACTTCCCCTCAGCTTTCATCTGCGCCAGTGTTTTATCCAGCGCCATTACACAGCGCTCCATCAATGTGTCGATTTCGGCTTTCGTGATCACCAAAGGTGGTGAAATTATCATGCTGTCTTTGACGTTCCGCATGATCAATCCGGCCTCCATACAGAAATCCCGGCACATACCCCCAGCGTCGCCAGGATTGGCAAAGGCGGCGCGGGCGGATTTGTCGGGGGTCATCTGTAGGGCGGCCATCATACCGGAAATGCGGACCTCGCCGACCAGTGGGTGGTCGGTTAGTGTTTGCCATTTAGCATTGAGGTAGGGCGCGGTTTCATCGCGCACAGCGTCGACAATGCCTTCTTCTTCCAAGATACGCAGGTTTTCCAGCGCCACGGCACAGGAAACCGGATGGCCGGAATAGGTGTAGCCGTGGTTGAAATCGTCGCTGTCCAAAACGGCGGCAACCTCATCGGTGACGACGGAACCACCGATGGGCGCGTAGCCGGAACTTAATCCCTTTGCGATGGTCATGATGTCTGGTTTGATGCCGTAGGTTTGGCTGCCAAACCAATTGCCAGTGCGACCAAAGCCACAGATCACTTCATCCGCGATCAGCAGAATTTCATATTTGTCACAAATCCGCTGAATTTCTGGCCAATAAGTTGTCGGCGGCACAATAACCGCGCCAGCACCCTGAACAGGTTCGGCGATAAAGGCGGCGACGTTGTCTTCGCCAAGGCGTTCGATCTCAACTTCCAGCGCTTGAGCTCGGATCAGGCCAAACTCCTCAGGCGACATATCCCCGCCCTCTGCCCACCAAAAAGGTTGGTCGATATGGGTGATGTCAGCGATAGGTAGGCCGCCTTGTTCGTGCATCGGTTTCATCCCGCCAAGGCTGGCCCCGCCCATCGTAGACCCGTGATAGCCATTGTGCCGCGAAATGATGGTTTTCTTGGTTGGCTTGCCTTTAATCGCCCAATAGTGCCGCGCGATGCGGATATTGCTGTCATTGGCATCAGACCCGCCATTAGCAAAAAACGTGTGGTTCAGATCGCCCGGGATCAGTTCTGCCAGCTTCTGACCTAGTTGAATAACTGGCGGATGCGAGGTTTGAAAAAACGTGTTGTAATAAGGCAGTTCGCGCATCTGGTCGTAGGCAACTTGGGCCAGCTCATCCCGACCATAGCCAATATTCACGCACCAAAGCCCGGCCATACCGTCCAAAAGTTCCACGCCTTCAGAATCAATCAGCGTGCTGCCTTTGGCGCGGGTAATGATGCGCGCACCCTTGGCGTTAAGATCGGCACCCTTGCTGAACGGATGCAAATGATGTGCCGCATCAATGGCTTGCAGCTCGTCTGTGGGCAGGTGGTTGAAAAGCACGTTCATGGTCAGGGGCTCCTTCGGCAGAGATTGTCTTGAATGTTGTGGACGACTTACGGTCGGTTGGTTTGTGGCCATAATATGATCAAATAATTCGGCGTCAATCGGATTTGATCATAAGATCTGTGTCATCATTGCCAATTAAAGTTTTCCCGCACAATGTCAAATCCCTGCTGAATGTCCTGACTGATTGCGTGCGCCACCGCCGTGGCATCGCCTGCGCGCAGAGCATGGATCGCTTCATCATGGTGATCGCTGAGATTTTGGGTGCCGTATTTGCCGGAAATGATGCGGTAAAGCGGGCCAAATCGCAGCCACAGGGTTTCGGCTATCGGCATCAGAATGTTAGACCCAGCAAGGCCATAAAGTTCGAAATGAAAGCGGTGGTTGCCGATCATATATGCTTTGACATCGCCTTGATCTATCGCCGCATTCACCTCGTCATCAATGCGGCGCAAACGGTCAATTTCGGGTTTTTGTGCGCGGTTTGTGGCCATTTCGGCCAGCTTCGGTTCAATTTTCAATCGCGCAAAGCATATTTCTGCAAATCGCGCCTGGGTTATAACGGGTACCGTAATCCGCCGATTGCCCAGAAACTCAAGCGCCCCTTCTGCCGTCAGACGCCGAATTGCCTCGCGTACGGGGGTCATGGACACATCGAATTCAGAGACCATGCCTTGGATCGTGACTGCTTGACCGGGTGCAAGATCGCCGAACAGGATTTTGTCGCGAATGCGCCGATAAATCATCTCGTGGGCAGGGACCTTGTTGGGTGGCTGTGTCATCGGCGAAATTGTCCATGTGTTAAGCGTTAGAGGTGTCTTCTATCGAAATAATCTTACGTGTTCAAATTTGATCAAATTGCTGCTTAGGAGACCGCCGGATTAGTATGGCATGATACGTTGTCACTGGTCGCCAATTTTATTGTATTCGCGAGTATTGATTTTAGCCCATAAACCAATTGGTAAGTATGATCGGCCTAATGTTCCCAACCTGCAGGCAAAATTTGGTGGCAATCGATGGCAGACGAGGTTTCAACGCTTCAAAAAATGATGACCCGAAAGACCCACGCGGTTTCGCCTGTGCTGGCGCAGGTCGGTTCGTGTTTTGAGTTGGCTCTTAGCAAAGCTGCGCGTCAATTGTTTGATGTCAACGCGGGGTTTGAGCCGGCGGATAATATGGAACTGTTGCAAAAGGCGGTGCTTGACGCGGCGCCAACACCTGGGTTGTTGGTGGTGATCAAGACGCCGGATGGTCGAACTGGGCTGCTGACGCTGGACGGCATGTTGGTGAATGCATTGGTCGAACTTATGACCGGCGCATCTGATCGCGCTGTTTATAAACAAGCGCGCGTGCCAACAGTGATTGATGTGGCCTTATGCAAAGAGTTTTGCGGGCTCTTGCTGAAACTTTTTCCAAATGAGCTGGCAAAAGTTGTGGGGCAGGTGGTGTTGCCAAATCTAACCTGGTCCGAAACCGAAGTTGAGGCAGTGAAGCTGTCTTTCATCCTTGAAAATAGCGCGATGTTGCGATTGTCAGGAATGGTTTCTTTTCAAGATGGCATTCGAGGTGGCGAGATTTCGTTGGCTTTACCCACAAGCACTTGGGCAAGCGGCGGTGATATTAAGCCTGCAAAGCAGGACAACGGCTGGGCCAAAAAACTGGCAGATAATGTTTTGAATACTCACTTACCTTTGCGGGCCAATCTGGAAACCTTGCATATGCCGTTGTCGGCTGCATTGGCACTTAGGCCGGGCGATCATTTGGCAATTTCATCTTTTGCCCTGTCTGACCTTGGCCTTTCATCCCTTGATGGATCGGTAATACTACATGGGCGGCTTGGTCAGGAAAATGGCAAGAAGGCGATTTGTGTGACGCGCAGCGCGTCGTCTTCTTCACAGGGGCCCGTTC
>JBLHMX010000030.1:0-19665 GCA_047622625.1 Paracoccaceae bacterium
TGGCAGTATTGATCGTGGCCATTTGCAAGGCGACAAGTGGATCACAACCGCAAGCAATTGCGTGGCGCACAACGCGGTTCATGTGGCCTTCGTTGACCAGCGTGCCGGAATGGCAATCATCCGTACACAGAATGAAATTGCGACTGTCCAAGCCTTTTTCAGTGATTGCAGTGATCTGACTTTCGACATCATACCACGCCGAACCCAGCCGCATCATCGACCGCATCCCTTGGCGGACGCGCGCGATGGCATCGGCCTCGCATGTGCCTTCGTGATCGTCGGCGGGACCGCCTGCAACATAGGCAGCAAAGTTTGGGCCAAGGTCGGGGCTGGCGTAGTGGCCGCCCACAGTTTTTCCGGCGTTTTGTGTGGCGGCAATTTCCGCCAGCATCTTTTCATCGCCGTTCACCACGCCGGGGAAATTCATCATTTCACCAAGGCCGATGATGCCGGGCCATTGCATTGCTTCGGCCACATCTTCCGGGCCAAGCTCGTGCCCCGTGGTTTCCAAACCCGGTGCAGAAGGCGCGCAAGACGGCATTTGGGTGAATATGTTCACGGGTTGGGCCAGCGCGTCGTCATGCATCAGTTTGACGCCGTACAGGCCCAGAACATTAGCAATCTCGTGGGGGTCGGTGAACATTGTCGTCGTGCCATGCGGGATCACAGCTCGGGCGAATTGGCCCGGCGTCAGCATGCCGCTTTCTATGTGCATATGGCCGTCGCATAGGCCCGGTATGGCAAACTGGCCTTTGGCATCGATCACTTCGGTTTCAGGGCCGATGCAATGGCTGGCGTCAGTGCCGCAATAGGCGAAACGGCCACTCGCGACGGCGATCTGGCTGTTTGGCAGCACTTCGCGGGTATGGACATTAACCCATTGGCAATTGGTAATCACTAGGTCAGCAGGCGCACGACCGGCGGCAACTGCGACGAGCATCGGGGCACATTCGGCCCAAGTTGAAATAGCGGGGGTTGTAGTTGGTTTGTTCATGGCCAAGAATGACACGCGCTAAGGCTGGGTTCAAGTCCGCTTTCGCGGTCTCGTCAGGGAAAGTTCGCAATGGATTATGAAAACGTAAAAGCTGGGGATTTTGGCCGCAGTTTACGCGGAATTGGGTTGAACCTATTGGCGCGTGACGTGGTCGGGCAGGCGCAGTTTTTATGCGATGTTTTCGGCATGGCTGCGCATCAAGTTACCGCGGATTTCGCCATTATGACCTATGGCGATCAGGTGTTTCAGTTGCATTCTGACGGAACGTATCATTCGAACCCGTTGCTTGGATTGTTGCCCGAAGCTGGGGCACGTGGCGGTGGGCTGGAAATCAGGCTTTATGACAGTGATCCCGAAACGACCGTCGCTTTGGCCCAAGCGCATTCTCATGACACGACAATACTGCAAGGGCCAACCGACAAACCGCATGGCCTGCGCGAAGCGTATATTCTGTGCGAAAACGGCTATGCGTGGGTGGTCAGTCGGTCGATCGCCGATCAGGGCTGAATTTCGGCGAAAACATCGGCCAAAATAGCCTCTAATGCAGCTTGATCCTGAGTGTCAAAGGCGGCTGGTTGATCGCTGTCGATGTCAAACACGGCCAGTAACTCACCCCTAGCGTTTAAAACTGGTAGCACGATTTCCGAGCGTGTCGATGACGCACATGCGATATGGCCGGCGAAAGTGTCAACTTCAGCCACAAGCTGTGTTTTCAATTCGCGGGCCGCAGCGCCGCAAACCCCGCGTGAAAACGGGATGGTTAGGCAACCGTGGCCACCCTGATAAGGGCCTATCTTTAAAGTTTGATCGCCCATATTGCGGTAAAATCCAACCCAGTCAAACCGATCGTCACTGTGAAAAACTTCGCAAGTTATGCTGGCCATCAGGGCGATTTGATCGGTTTCGCCAGCGCATAACGCCCCAAGGCGTGCGGCCAGATCAGGATAGTCAGCGCGCATTTGATACCTCGGCTCAGTCAGTTGAGAAATTCGGTTTTTTCATACTTCAGAAGGAATTGGTTAAGGTTTTTCGCCAATGATGACCCGGAACACAAGAGGGGTTATCATGGAATTGAAAAGGGAAGATTTTAACGGCATCGCGGTCATCCGCTGTTTGGGCGCGCGTTTGGATGCGGTCATTGCGGTACAGTTTAAAGACCGATTCCGCGAATTGGCCGATGATCAGGCGCAGCATTTTGTCTTGGACATGTCGTTGGTGAAATTCATGGATAGCAGTGGACTGGGTGCGGTTGTTGCCGTTTATAAATCTCTTGGCCGCGAACGAAAGTTTGATATTGCCGGGCTGACACCAAGTGTTGGACGGGTGTTTAAGCTGACCCATATGGACAGTGTTTTCAGGATCTACGACACTATGGAGCAGATGATGCAGGCCGAAACGGAAACTGAAGATCGCGGGCACAAAAAGGCGTCTATAAGTTGATGTTGGAGACCAAGACCCATCCGAATGACGCCAACCAGAATTATCGGACGGATTCAATTGCATTGCGATTTGCCGCGACCACCAGTGACGTGCGGTCGTCAATGATTTTGGTACGCAAGGTTTTGGCAGTGATGGATCTGGCTGAAGATGATATCGGTAATGTCGAACTGGTGTTGGCAGAAGCGTTGAACAATGTTGTTGAACATGCTTGCGCTGATCGGATTGATCATCTGATTTATCTTGACCTGAGCCACGCAACGGGTCGCCTTGAATGTCGGATTTGTGATCCCGGGAAACCGATGCCAGGCGCGGAGCCGCCAAAAGGGGCCGCAATTGATCCACTGACAGATCTGGGCGACCTTGCAGAGGGTGGGTTTGGCTGGATGTTGATCCGCGAATTGTCAGATGAAGTGCGGTACCAGCGTATTGGCGAAGAAAACCATCTGTTTCTGGCTATTCCGATTGGGCATCAAGTCACAATATAGATCAAACTTCGGTGGTTACATAAGGGCGGGACATGGGTCTATTCCGCAGCCGATTGATGCTTGCCCGAGGCAAAAATATCCGCAGAAATCTTGATTATTTTGTCCGAAATCAAAGCCTTCTTAAGTGGTTTGGTTAGGTAATGGTCCATACCCGCCGCCAAAAATCGTGCAGCGTCACCGTCCATCGCATGGGCCGTCAGCGCGATGATCGGTATATGCCCGCGACCACTTTCAATTTCATAAGCGCGGATTTTCTGCGTGGCTTCAATGCCGTCCATTTCTGGCATGGAAATATCCATGAAAATTAGATCGTATGCCTTGGCCTGAAACATTTCGACAGCTTCGATCCCGTTATTGGCAAATTCCAAATCGACGTTCAGGTGCCGAATAATTTTGCTGAACACCAATTGATTTGTGCGATTGTCTTCGGCAGTCAGCACGCTTAACCGCGGCCCGAGTTGGGCAAGCTCAATGGACGTTTCAGGGCCCGATTGCGGCGATAGAATCGGTTTTGGCAGGCCAAGACCATCAAGTGCTTGGCACAATTCACGGCGCAAAATCGGCTTTCGCAGGGTTGCCCGAAACAATCCGGCAGCAGATGCGGCCTTTGGCGTTGAATTGAGCGAGCTTAACAAAAGGATTGGCGTTGTAAGTCCGGTGGATCGAATTTTCTGTGCTAATTCAACACCGTCCATATCTGGCATCAAATGATCTGTCAGGATGACATCAAACGAGTTTTCACCGCCAGACGTGTTTTTCAGCATTTCCAGCGCGGCGCGGCCCGATGTGCAGGCAACCGCCTTTACGCCTAACAAGCCAAGTTGGCGAACCAGAATGGCGCGGTTGATTTCAAGATCGTCGACGATCAGTGCGCGGCGTAATTTTCGGCCAAGTTTTGCTACGGGTTCAACTTCATTGCCGCAAATTGGCAGAGCGATCTGAAATCCAAAGCATGAGCCTTTGCCAAGGCCGGATTCTACCCAGATTTTACCGCCCATCATGTCGATCAGGCGCTTGGTGATTGCCAGACCCAGGCCTGTGCCTTCAAATTTGCGGTTGGCCTGATCGTCGACTTGATTAAACTCGCTGAACACATGGTCGATTGTTTCAGGGGCAATGCCGATGCCGCTGTCTTCGACTGTAACATGGATTTCCTGAGTACCGCTGTCGTTTTTGTGGCCAACTACACGCACCAAAACAAAGCCGTCGCTGGTAAACTTAAGGGCATTGCCAACAAGATTTGTCAGAACTTGCCGTATGCGACCCGCGTCGCCGATGTATTTTGCCGGCAAAAACATGTCGTAATCGATCAGCAGATCAAGGTTCTTTTCACGCGCGCGCGGTTGCAACAGCAACGCCACTTCGTGAACACAGTTTTCAAGGTTAAAACTGTCTGGAAAAAGATCAAGTTTTCCGGCTTCAATTTTGGAATAATCCAAGACATCATTGATAATCACCAACAGCGCTTCGCCGGAATTGCGAATGGTTTCAGCAAACAGGGTTTGTTCTTCGTTCAAGGTCGTTTCACACAACAGATCCGCCATGCCGACAACGCCGTTCATTGGGGTGCGGATTTCGTGGCTCATATTTGCCAGAAAGGCCGATTTGGCACGGTTTGCTGCTTCGGCCTGAATGTGGGCATCCATCAATTCGACCTCGCGGCGTTTTGAGGCCGTCACATCAGCGATCAGCGAGACGGTGTCGCCATTTTGCGATCGCCGGGCCCACGCCTTTAGCCAGACATTACCGTGCATTGCGATAAGTTGGTGTTTTGGGTCTGCCGTTTCGTGCCAGCGGATGATTTGGGCCAGCCATTCGGCCTTGGTGTAATCGTCAAATATCACGATGTCGGTATCGGCCAGCATGGTCGCAAGTTCGGCAAAAGTTTGGCCGGGTTCGACGTGCAAAGAAAATTTGGTAAAGAAAAACTTATAGGCTTTGTTGGCCTGAATTAGTTTGTGTTCACTGTCAAACAAGGCAAATCCATTGCGCAATCCGGCAACGGCGTTCCAAAGCCGTTCCTCTGCTTGAAATGCAGCGCGATTGGCGGTGTCGACTTGTTGTTGGGTGGTTTCGATTTCTTCGGTTAATACATCTGCAACACCCGCTAATTCTTGATTTGCCGCCAAAAGCTCGGCTGCCTTTTCAGTAAACAGACGCTCGGCCTTTTCTCGTGCGCGACGTTCCTGGGATAATTGCTTTTCAAAACGCTCACTCGATGTCATTTATCCATCCGATTAACCGCAAATTTGCAGTAGAAACCTAATCATCTAATACGGGCCATTTAGCCGCCAAAATCTTAGCCAGAGTTTAACAGTCAGAAATTTCGGCGATTTTAATGCGCTCAAGTTGATCGCATTTCGGATTTGTGCCAGCATCGCGCTGGTTTATTCAGTATTTGGAGTCGCTTATGTCGTTTTTGAAAATACCAAAGAAGCTGTTAAAATCCTTTGTAATATTTGGAATGGCCTACGGGGTTTCGGCCATTGGTACCGGCGTTTTCGCCCAAGATAACGTGGTGCCGGACCGCAGATTAGCGATTACCCAAAACATGGATTTCTTTGGCGGCGACTTGCAGCCAATATTTGAAACCACGTTTCAAACCTGCCAAAAGATTTGCCTTAGCGACACTCAATGCAGAGCGTTAACGTTTAATTTTAAATCGAATGCTTGTTTTCCAAAGACCGAAGTTTCGGAAAAATCGCCGTTTGAAGGCGCGGCTTCGGCCCAAGTTTATGAAACCAGTCCAGCGGTTTTGCAGCAACAAGCCGAACGCCAGCGCGATTTGTCATTTCTGCCAAGTTGGTACATGGCAAACGCGCGCGAACAGGGCGCAAATCTGGCGCGAGATTACATCACCAATCAGTGGACAGCTGAACAATTGGTCGAGGCTTCACGCAATGCGCGGGCCAGTGGAAATTTGCTGAATGCGTTGAAATTCATGGGCGCGGCATTGAACTTGTCTGACAGTGCGGGCGGTTGGGCGGAAATGGCCCAATTGGCGTTAGAGGTGAAACCAAAAGACAATTCCGACAAGCGCAATTTGCAACAGATTTCGACTTCTGCTGGGATTAACGCCTATTTGCGGGGATTGAATCCTGCCGTTCGTGTGACGGCGTTGAATGTGCTGGCACGCGGGGTCGAAGCGCGGGGCAATGGGCGTCAGGCCATATCGGTATTGCGCCTTTCGCAAGCTATTCAGCCTCGATTGGATACAGAAGACGCGCTTGCCCGCGTGGTCAAACTTTACGGTTTTCGGGTTGCCCAACATCAGGTTGATAACAACGCAGCAGCCCCACGTGTTTGCGTGTCGTTTTCTGAAAACCTGGTAAAAGCAGGCGTGGATTACGCGGATTTTGTACGCCTACCCGAAAGCGGGTTGGTCGTTGAAAGTGATGCCACCCAAGTTTGTATTGACGGCGTTCGTCACGGCGAAAGGTATCGGTTGACATTCCGCGCTGGATTGCCTGCTGAAAGTGGCGAGGTTTTGGCCAAATCCGTTGATTTGAATGTCTACGTTAAAGATCGCGACCCGTCGGCGCGATTTGTTGGGCGTGCTTACGTTTTGCCTAAGGGTGAAGCGGCGGCGATCCCGATTGTTACGGTGAACTTGTCCGAGGTTGATTTGAAAATCCATCGGGTCGGCGAGCGTAACTTGATACGTGCCGTACAGACGCGATTGTTCGGCAATCCGCTGGCGATCTGGGAAGAAAAAGATTTGACCAATTCAATCGGCGCCGAGGTTTGGTCGGGCCGGGGTATTGTTCAGCGCGCTGTGAACCAAGATGTCACCACGGCCTTGCCGATCGGAGATGCGGTTAAGAATTTTGAGCCGGGGGTGTACGTGATGCGGGCGCGGGTGCCGGGCACTGATCCATATGACGCAACGGCTGCGGCCCAGTGGTTTATCGTCACTGACTTGGGGCTTTCCACGATGAAGGGTGGTGATGGGCTGCATGTGTTTGTGCGCTCGTTGAATTCGGCAGCGGCGAAGGTTGGCGCGGCTGTGCAATTGGTGGCGACAAACAACACTGTACTGGGCGAGGCTGTGACCGATGCGCAGGGCTATGCATGGTTTGCACCGGGTTTGATCCGTGGCAAGGCTGGGTCGACGCCCGCGATGGTTACGGTGCGTGATGGCGATGATGATTTTGCATTTTTGTCGTTGAAAGACGCGGCGTTTGATCTGTCTGATCGGGGTGTCGAGGGGCGGATTTCGCCGCCACCGATTGATGTATATTTGACGACAGATCGCGGCGCTTACAGAGTTGGCGAAACGGTTTACGCAACCGCCTTGGCGCGCAATACCAAAGCCGAAGCTTTGGTCGGCTTGCCCTTAACTGCGATAGTAACACGCCCAGACGGCGTTGAGTTCACACGCGAATTGTTAGATGGCGGTAAAGCTGGTGGTCGGGTGTTTGCGGTGCAACTGCCCAGATCAGCCCAACGTGGCACGTGGAATATTCGGGTTCACAGCGATGTGGATGCCAGCGCTTTGGTTGCGGCCAAGTTTCTGGTCGAAGATTTCTCGCCCGAACGCATAGATTTTGAACTTGCCCTGCAAGATGGTCCGATTTCGGTCGATGACGTGCCGATCCTGACGGTTGATGCGAAATATCTTTATGGTGCGCCGGGTGCAGGGCTGGCGGTTGAAGCTGAAACGCGGGTGACGTTGGCTGATGGGCTGGAGGGGTATCGCGGATTTAAGTTTGGTCGTGAAGATCAGTTTTTTGGCACTCGCATGGAATTTACAGGTGGTCAGTTTGAAACCGATGCGGATGGCCGCGTTGAATTTGGCCTAACCATGCCTGACGTTGGCGATGTTTCGAGGCCGCTAAAGATGTTGGCGTTGGTGCGGGTACGTGAGGGTTCAGGCCGTCCCGTGGAACGGGTGATCGAAAAGAACCTTGCCCCTGCCGGTGTCTTGATCGGTATCAAGCCGTTATTTGAGGGAGTGGTGGCCGAAGGCGCGACCGCTGGGTTTGAAGTAATCGCGGTTGGGCCTGATTTGGCGCAGCGTAGTTTGGCGCGGGTCGGTTGGACCCTGAACCGGGTGAAAACCAGATACCAATGGTACGAAAATCACGGCAACTGGCAATACGAGCCGATTACGACACGTACTCGTATCGCCAGCGGTGAAACGGCGCTGGACGCGAACGTGACAGCCTTGGTTGAGGCGGCCGTTGACTGGGGCAGTTACGAGATAAAACTGGAAACGCTAGAAGGGGAATACCTAAGCGCGTCTTATGCATTTTACGCGGGTTGGTTCGCGCCAGCAAGCAGTGGGAATACACCTGACACTCTTGAAGTTGGGTTGAACAAAGACAGCTACCGGATCGGTGAAGTTGCCGAATTGCGGCTGGTGCCACGATATAGTGGTACGGCATTAATCACGGTGGTTTCAAACCGCCTGATTGCCATGAAGACGGTTGAAGTTGTCGAGGGCGAAAACCTGGTTGACCTTGATGTGACCGAAGATTGGGGCGCGGGCGCTTATGTGACTGCGTCTGTGATCCGTCCGATGAATGTCGCCGCCGGGCATAATCCAGCGCGCAGCATTGGGCTTAACTGGGCCAGTGTGGATCCCGGGATGCACCGGTTAAGCGCTGAGTTTCTGACGGCGGATGAAGTTGGCCCAAGGGCGACCATGACGGCGGCGCTGCAAATCGGTGGTGTTGCTGAGGGCGATACGGCTTTTGTGACAATCGCAGCGGTTGATGTTGGCGTTCTGAACCTGACGGGTTTCAAATCTCCGGATCCTGATGACCATTATTTCGGTCAGCGGCGTTTGGGTATGGAAATTCGGGATGTCTATGGGCGGTTGATTGATGGCTTGCAGGGCACGCCGGGGCAAGTGCGTTCAGGTGGGGATGGTCCTTTATCAGATCGCACACCGACCCCGCCGCCAACAGATGAACTGGTCGCATACTTTTCCGGCCCATTGCAGGTAGATGCTAACGGTCATGTCAGTGCGGAATTCGACATTCCGGCCTTTAATGGCACGGTGCGCCTAATGGCAGTGGTTTGGTCTGAAACTGGTGTTGGTCAGGCCAGCAAAGATGTTCTGGTGCGTGATCCGATTGTGCTGACGGCCAGTTTGCCTAGGTTCTTGGCGCCTTACGATGAAAGCCGAATTTTGATCGAGCTGGCCCATGCAAAAGGGCCAAGTGGCAAGGTTGGGATTGAAGTTTCTGCCAGTGATGGTTTGTTCCTTGAAACCGCAAATCTGCCGAAATTCGTGATGTTGAATGAAGGTCAAAAAATCACACTGGAACTACCGATTGCGGCCCCGGCATCTGGCACGCCGGAAATCACGATTGCGCTGACAACACCAAGTGGCGACGTGTTGCGCAAGTCGCTGATCCTGCCGATCCGATCTAATGATCCTGAAATTGCGCGGACCTCGCGGGTTGAGCTGTCGGACGGCGATACCTTCACGCTGGACAACAACGTGTTCGCGGGCTTCCAGCCTGGTACGGGGCATGCAACCTTGGCGGTTGGGCCAATTGCACGATTTGATGCGCCGGGTCTTTTGACGGCGTTGGATCGCTATCCGCATGGCTGTACGGAACAGTTGACTTCGCGCGCATTGCCGTTGCTCTATTTCGATCAAGTCGCGGCCTCGCTTGGTATGGCAGACAGGCAAAATGTGTCTGAACGTATCGATCAGGCAATTGCCGAGGTTCTGTCGAACCAATCGTCAAATGGGGCGTTTGGATTGTGGCGTCCGGGATCGGGTGATCTGTGGCTGGATGCTTATGTCAGCGATTTCTTAAGTCGCGCCCGTGGCAAGGGTTTCATTGTTCCAGCCCAAGCGTTTCGCTTGTCGATGGACAACCTACGCAACCGGATCAATTACGCTCAAGATTTTGAAAAAGGTGGCGAAGCGATTGCCTATGCGTTGATGGTTCTGGCGCGCGAAGGCGCGGCGAATATCGGTGATTTGCGTTATTATGCCGACACCAAAGCCGATGATTTTGCGACGCCTTTGGCCCTGGCGCAACTGGGTGCCGCATTGGCGTCTTACGGCGATCAATCGCGTGCTGATGCAATGTTCCGCAAAGCAGGCGCGCGGTTGGATGTGTTAAATGACCAGCCCGAAGAACAGTTGTGGCGGGTTGATTATGGCACGCATCTACGTGACACGGCGGCGGTTTTAACTTTGGCGGTTGAAGCAGGTTCCGAAGTTTTGGATGAACGCGCCTTGGCGCTGCGTATCACGCCAGAGGCCACGATTAATCGTGGGCGGTCAACGCAAGAAAACATGTGGTCGTTAATGGCTGCAAATGCACTGATTGAAGACACACCAGCCGATGCGTTTCTGATTAACGGCTTGCCTGCTGGCGGGCCGGTGGTTGAGGTTCTGGATGCACAAACGGGGGCGGATCGTGTGGTGCATGTGTTGAACCAGTCGGGCAAATCCGCCAGCACGGTTTTGACAGCCTACGGTGTGCCAAGCGAGCCGGAACCGGCGGGCGGTAATGGGTACACAATCAATCGGTTTTATTTCACGATGGATGGCAAGCAGGTTTCGCCTGACAAAGTGAAGCTGAACGAGCGTCTTGTGGTGGTGTTGAAGGTCGATCCGCAGCGGTATTCCGAAGCACGGTTGATTGTGAACGATCCACTGCCAGCTGGATTTGAGATTGATAATCCGAACCTATTGCAATCGGGCGACGTCGCGGCTTTGGATTGGCTGTTACTAGGAACAAAGCCTCAGAATGCCGAGTTCCGCAGCGAACGGTTCGTCGCAGCAGTGGATTGGTCAAGTGATAAGGTCTTTCAGTTGGCATACATCGTTAGGGCGATATCGCCGGGTAAATTCCACCATCCTGCGGCCAGCGTTGAAGACATGTATCGACCGCAGTTTAGAGCGCGCACAGCCGTTGGGGTGGTCGAGGTTGTGAGGTGAGCAACCAACATCAATTATGGCTTAACGTCGAGTTTGACTGTCAGGTGATATCGTTTTGAAAGTGCGGCTATCCCTTCTGAGTGCAATTGCTTTGCTTGTCGTTTGGGTCGGCAGCTTTGCTTTCAACGATTGGATCGAGCGCACCGAAATCCCGCCTTTGTCGCTGGAAACCTCGGTCACAGTTCTTGATCGAAATGGTGATTTGTTGCGCGCTTATACGGTCGCCGATGGTCGTTGGCGTTTGCCTGCGACCACGAAAGACGTTGATCCACGCTATATTGCCCATCTGATCGCGTATGAGGATAAACGGTTCTACCGCCACCACGGTGTTGATCCACGCGCCATGGTGCGCGCTGTTGGCCAAGCGTTGTGGAGCGGGCATGTGGTGTCGGGTGGCTCGACCCTGACCATGCAGGTGGCGCGGTTGTTGGAAGAAAGCGGTACTGGCAAATGGCGGCCAAAGCTGCGGCAAGCGCGATTGGCGGTGGCGTTGGAACGCCAACTTAGCAAAACTCAAATCCTGAACCTTTACTTAAAACTTGCGCCCTTTGGCGGCAATCTGGAAGGCGTGCGCGCAGCCTCGATTTCTTACTTTGGCAAAGAACCAAATCGCCTGACTGCGGCACAATCAGCCTTGTTGGTCGCCCTGCCGCAATCGCCGGAAATGCGGCGGCCTGATCGTGCGGCGGCACGGGCTGAATTTGCCCGCAATCGGGTGTTGGATCGGTTGGCGGGCTTCGGTGCGTTGCCGTTGGACGAGGCGCAGGTGGCAAAGCGTGAAACCATGCCGTCCGCCCGCATTTCTTTCCCTGCGATTGCACCCCATTTGGCAGATCGGGCGCGCCGAGCGCGACAAGTTGCAAATGTCCATCAGTTAACGGTTAAGCGTGATCTACAAATGACGCTGGAGAAACTGGCGCGCAGCCATGTCGCCGACCAAGAAGGCGGGCTTTCAGCCGCGATACTGGTTATGGATCACCAGACCGGCGAAATTCTTGCCTCGGTCGGATCAGCTGGCTTTCTGGATACGGATCGCAGTGGATTTATTGATATGACACGGGCCATTCGGTCGCCGGGATCGACTTTAAAACCCCTGATTTACGGGCTGGCGTTTGAGGCAGGTTTGGCGCATCCGGAAACTTTGATTGATGACAAGCCAACGGCGTTTGGCGATTATGCACCGCAGAATTTTGACAAGCAATTTTATGGCACGATCAGTGTGCGCGATGCGCTGCAATATTCGCTAAACATACCAGCCGTGGCCTTGCTTGAGGCGGTTGGGCCAGCCCAACTCACGGCCAGAATGCGGCGCGCCGGGGTCAAGGCGCAGTTGCCCGGAAATGCGCCGCCGGGCCTTGCGATTGCGCTGGGCGGTGTCGGGTTAAGTCTGACGGATTTGGTTACGCTTTATGGCGCGATTGCGCGGGGTGGTGTGCCTGTGGCCGCGATTACCCGCATGGGTGAAAACGACCCTGACCCCCTGAAACGCCTGATGAAGGCCGAAGCTGCTTGGCAGGTGGCTGATATCTTGACGGGCGTGAAAGGGCCGTTTTTGGCACCTGATAATAACCTCGCTTATAAGACCGGAACATCTTACGGCTACCGTGATGCTTGGGCGATTGGGTTTGATGGCCAGCATGTTATTGGTGTTTGGCTGGGGCGGCCTGATGGCGCGTCGGTGCCGGGAATTTTGGGGGCGGGATTGGCAGCGCCTTTGTTGTTTGAATGCTTTGGTCGGCTAAAGCCTACGCTTACACCGTTGGCCCCGCCGCCGCCGGCGACTTTGATGGTTAGTCAGGCCGATCTGCCCCAGCCTTTGCGCCGATTTCGGGGCGTGAACGCGGTGTTTGAACTGGCTGAAAATCCGCCCGAGATTGCCTTTCCGCCCGATGGCGCGAAAATTGAACTTGGTTTGGCGATGGGTCAAAGCCTGCCTTTGGTTTTGAAAGTGCGCGGCGGAGTGGCACCGTTTACATGGCTTGCAGATGGTGTGCCGTTCTTGATTGCCAGCCGCGAGCGGCAGGTTGAATGGTTAACAAATGGGCCAGGTTTTCTGAGTATTTCGGTGATAGATGCCCGCGGATTATCCGAGCAGGCGCGCGTGGAATTGCGTTAGACTTCGAACTGCATAAGATCGCGACCCAGAATATTGTCGACAACTGTGGTCAGTTCCTGGCTATCTGTTTGGATAAGATTTGCAGTAATTTGTCGCTGGTAACTTGGCCAAGATATGCCCGTCCAAAGTTGCGAACTAAGCCTTTGGGTCATGCAAGTCAGGATAGGCGGCTGTTACTGCCTCGATCTTGTTTAGCCGATCCATGATGCGGTTAATGTTCGGCATGGCACTCATATCCGTACCCCAGCGCTGGGCGTTATAGACCTGAGGCGCGAGGCAGATATCGGCCATGCCCAAGCTATCGCCGTGGCAGAATTCGCCGGTTTCGGGTTCTTCCAACATCACCTCAATCGCGGTTAGACCTTTGGTGATGAAGACCTGCATCCAGCTTTGCATGGTGATGTTACCACCTGAATTTTCGCTGGCGTATTTGGCGACGGATGTGTTGCACACCGGATGAATTTCCATCGCGATTGCATAAGAAATGCGCCTAACGCGAGCGCGACCAAGTGCGGTTTCGGGCAGCAATCCAGCCGCGCGAGTTTCATCAAGATATTCGATGATCGCTAAAGATTGCGTCAGAACGTGATCATCTATTTCCAGTGTTGGAACAAGGCCTTGCGGGTTGCGCGCTATATTTTCAGGGGCCTTATGTTCACCCTTTAACAAATCGACCGGTATCTGGTTATAGGCCAACCCCATATGGTTCAACGCGATGCGTAATCGGTAAGCAGCACTTGAACGCCAGTATTCGTAAAGGGTGATGTTCATGTCTGGTCATCCATCAAGATTTTTATGGCCGCTAGAAAACCATCGCGGTCTTCTTTGGGCAGGGCATTCAACAGGTCGGCTTCAAACGCTAGACCCATCGGCCCGATTTCATTGGCCATAGCGCGGCCTTTTACAGTCAATGACAATTCGATCAAGCGGCGGTCAGATGGGTTGATTTCTTTCAGGACATAGCCTGATTTTTCAAGCCGTGCAGCGGCGCGGCTAACTTTGGATTTGTCCATTTCGACTTTGCGAAAAACCTCGCGGATCGATACCTTTTCGCTTTGCGCCAAATGGGCGACCACCCGCCATTCAGCGATCGAAATACCGAATCTTTTGTGGTATTTTTGCGAAAACTGCCCACTGACACGGTTAGCAATAACCGCCAGCTGATAAGGCAAAAACTGTTCAAGCTGAAATTCGGACAAGGCGGCGCTTTCGTTGCGATTGATACAATTTCGATAAGGCCATGAAATAAATCCAATTTCAACCCGGCAATCAAATTGCTTGGGCTATTCTGTTGCTGCGGTTGGGCGGTGAGCTGACTCTTTCCCTTGACCTCGTTGCATTTGCAACGATATAATCAAGTCGTTGCAAACGGGGCAGGCACGCGAGAAAATGAGGGTGACATGAACCAACAATCCAAGCCATCTGACATGGTGCAGGGCGACACGCCTTACGGCACGACCAAGGGATATATGCCCGGTTTTGGCAATGATTTTGAAACCGAAGCCTTACCCGGTGCGCTGCCGCAGGGCTGCAACAGCCCGCAGAAATGCGAATACGGGCTTTATGCGGAACAACTGTCCGGAACAGCATTTACAGCGCCGCGTGGTGAAAATGAACGTACGTGGTGTTACCGCATCCGCCCGTCTGTTAAACACGTTAGTCGGTTTAAGCGCGTTGATCTGCCTTATTGGAAATCAGCGCCTCTGATTGACCCCGAAATCCAGTCCTTGGTTCAAAACCGCTGGGATCCTGTGCCAATGGGGGATGAACCGCTGACCTGGATTACAGGTATGCGCACCATGACCACGGCAGGGGATGTAAACACACAAGTCGGCATGGCCAGCCATGTTTTCCTGGTGACTGCCGATATGGAAGACGAATATTTCTATTCTGCCGATAGCGAGTTGATGGTGGTGCCACAACAGGGCCGCATGCGGTTTACGACCGAGCTGGGTATTTTGGATGTTGAACCGCTTGAAATCGTAATCATCCCGCGCGGGTTGGTTTACAAAGTCACACTTTTGGATGGTCCTGCGCGCGGATTTGTTTGCGAAAACTATGGCATGAAATTTGATATGCCG
Source organism: Paracoccaceae bacterium (assembly GCA_047622625.1). Lineage (GTDB taxonomy): Bacteria > Pseudomonadota > Alphaproteobacteria > Rhodobacterales > Rhodobacteraceae > UBA5972. The sequence continues at coordinate 15,029 of JBLHMX010000030.1, forward strand.
GGCCGCGGACCAATTGGCGCAAACTGTTTGGCCAATCCGCGTGACTTCAAAACCCCGATTGCGGCGTTTGAAGATCGGGATGCACACAGTCGTGTTGTTATCAAGTGGTGTGGGCAGTTTCACGAAACATATATCGACCATTCACCACTTGATGTGGTGGCATGGCACGGAAATTACGCGCCGTACAAATACGATCTGCGCACATTCTCGCCCGTCGGGGCGATCTTGTTTGACCATCCGGATCCATCTATTTTTACCGTTCTGACAGCGCCTTCCGGTCAAGAAGGTACAGCCAATATAGACTTTGTGATTTTCAAAGACCGCTGGCTGCCCGCCGAAGACACGTTCCGCCCGCCGTGGTATCACAAGAACATTATGTCCGAAATGATGGGCAATATTCAGGGTCAGTATGATGCCAAACCCAAGGGATTTGTGCCCGGTGGCATCAGCTTGCATAATATGATGTTGCCGCATGGCCCGGATCACAATTCGTTTGAAAAGGCCTCGAACGAACCGATGGTGCCTGTGAAACTAGAAAATACGATGGCCTTTATGTTTGAAACACGGTTCCCGCAGCACTTAACCCCTTTTGCCGTAAACGAAGCCCCGCTTCAGGATGATTATGTTGAATGCTGGGATTGGTTGGAAAAGAAATTCGACGGTACACCCGGAACGAAATAGAACGGAATAAACGACATGACTTTGCAAAAATCCTGGGTCGCCAGCGCGAATGACCCTGATGGCCATTTTCCTTTGAACAACTTGCCTTACGGTGTGTTTTCCGAAGGCGAAAGTGAACCACGATGCGGTGTTGCCATTGGCGATATGGTGTTGGATTTGAACTTGCTGGAACAAGAAGGTATCGTTGTGGCCGAAGGCGGCCCGGTTTTTGACCTGCCATTTTGGAACGAGTTCATGGAGCTTGGCGCTGACGCTTGGAGCGATTTGCGCCTGCGCCTGACCGATCTGTTGGCCCAAGGTGGTGACGCGGCCATATCCGGTGACGCGGCGTTAAAATCGCGTGCATTGTTCCCAAGATCAGATGTGGAAATGCACCTGCCGATTGTCGTTAGCGAATACACCGATTTCTACGCCGGTCGTCACCACGCGACCAATGTTGGTACGATGTTTCGCGGTGCTGAAAATGCCTTGCCGCCCAATTGGCTGCACATTCCCATTGGCTATAACGGCCGCGCCTCAAGCGTCGTGATTTCCGGCACTGATATTCGCCGCCCTTGGGGACAGTTGAAATCGCCGGATCAAGATATACCTGCGTTTCTACCTTGTCGCCGATTTGATCTTGAGCTGGAAATGGGTGCAATTGTCGGTACGTCCTCGGACGGCCCGATTTCCGTTGATGAAGCTGATGAAAACATCTTTGGTTACGTGCTTTTGAACGACTGGTCGGCACGCGATATTCAGGCATGGGAATATCAACCGCTTGGTCCGTTTCAAGCCAAAGCAACCGCCACCAGCCTAAGTGCGTGGATCGTAACTGCGGCCGCACTTGCGCCTTTTCGCTGTAAGACGCCAGAACGTGAATTTGAATTGCTGGATCATTTGAAAGACACAAGCCCGATGTTATATGACATCGCGCTTGATGTGACACTTGCCCCCCAAGGCAAAGCCGCCACCACCATTTCGCGCACGAATTACAAAGAAATGTACTATTCGGCGGCGCAGCAATTGGCCCATCACACCACAGCAGGTAGCCCGATGAATGTCGGCGACTTGCTTGGCTCGGGCACAATTTCAGGCCCAAGCAAATCCGAGCTTGGCAGTTTGCTGGAACTTAGCTGGGGTGGCAAAGAGCCGTTGACTTTAGATACCGGCGAAGATCGTTCGTTTCTGGAAGATGGCGATACCTTGATCATCAGCGGTGCCGCGCAAGGCGACGGCTATCGCGTCGGGTTTGGCGAATGCTCTGGTACAATTATTCCAGCTTTGAAAGACCCCTACAAAAGATAGGTTTCAGTGTTCAATAAATACTCCCGCCGGAGGCTCCAGCACCGGCCAAAGACACCCTCGTAAAGGAATATCAAAATGGCAAAAGCATTCGCATCCCAAGGCGACATGACCGAAAAAGAAATCACCTTTCTAGAAGTCGGTGAGGGGCTTTATGCTTTCACCGCCGAGGGCGATCCAAATTCTGGCGTTATCATTGGCGACGACAGCGTGATGATTATCGAAGCCCAAGCCACGCCGCGCCTTGCCAACAAAGTCATCGAAAAGGTGCGTACGGTCACCGATAAACCGATTAGTCATGTGGTTCTGACCCATTACCACGCGGTGCGCGTTTTGGGGGCGTCAGCCTTTGGCGCGGATCAAATCATCATGGGTGAAACTGCGCGGTCGATGGTTGTGGAACGTGGCCAAGAAGATTGGGACAGCGAATTTCAACGTTTTCCGCGGCTGTTTGAAGGCTATGAAAGCATCCCGGGCCTGACCTATCCCACAACCACGTTTTCTGACGACATGACCGTCTATCTGGGCAATCGGCAAATCAACCTAATGCATTTGGGCCGCGCGCACACAGCGGGCGACATTGTCATCCATGTGCCTGATCAAAACGTGATGTTCACCGGCGACATTGTTGAATACCACTCGGCCTGTTATTGCGGTGACGGGCATTACAACGAGTGGGGCAACACGCTGGACAACATCGCCGCCTTTGACGTGGACGCCATCGCGCCGGGTCGCGGCGACGCGCTGGTCGGCAAAGACATGGTCGAAGCTGCGATTGAAAACACACGGGATTTCGTGAACAGCACCTACGCCCCGGCGGCCCGCGTGGCCGCAAGAAACGGCACGCTAAAAGAAGCATGGGACGCCGTGCGCGAAGCCTGCGACACCAAATTTGGCGACTACGCCATCTACGAACACTGCCTGCCTTTCAACGTCGCCCGCGCCTATGACGAAGCCCGTGGGATCGAAGCGCCTCGGATTTGGACGGCGCAGCGGGATTTGGATATGTGGGAAGCGCTGCAGGGGTGAAACAGTGCAACTTGGCGACGGCCTGGAGTTTTTCAAGAAAAATGCAGACCCGGAAACAGTTGCGGACCTGCTTGGTTCATGTGCTATCTGGATTGATCCCGAATGTTACCAGATGCTGCCAGTATGGTCGCCGTATACTTATCGAAAAGCACCTCTGTACAAAAGTAATTGGGAGGAGCGTCAAACAAATAGGGGTGAACCAAAATTCGAGGGAAACGTGGCCGCCAGTACCGCGCAAAATCGCTATTTGGGAATTAGTGGCCTAAATAGAGATTCTCGCCCCAATTGGTCTTGCTGTCATATCTGGGGTAACGACGATCCCACTTTTCAAAATGATTTCGCGGAAGTTAATGATCCAAGATACTTTACCTGCCCTGCAAACATGGTTTTAGTACCTTCTCCCTTGAAAACTTTTACCGACACCATTGCCGAAGTGAAAGCAGCGTTAAGATTTGCGGCAAGTCTTTTATATGATTTCTGGCCAGAAAATCGCCCAAGGCCACGATTGGACGAAGCCGGGCTTTTTCTGCCAAAAGTTTGGCGCCAACGTGAAACAATCAGTGTCGCAATAATTGACGACGCTATCCAGTTAAACTTGGCAAAGCGCGTTAAAAAGCTGACTGAACTTCATAGACATGCAGGGCCAAATTATCCCCCCGAAAAGACCGAGAGAGTTATAGAGTACTGGCGAGCAAAATTGCCTGAGACTTTGTTCGAGGCAAAAGGGTTCGAAGCCGTTGGTCACAGAAAAATGAACGTTGAATAAGGACGGGCACGCGGTTGTGAAGAAGTTTATCCGCGATCAGAAGTTTTGGGATTACCCCATCCACGAGCATTGCCTGCAGTTCAATATTACTCGCGCCAATGACAAAGAGTATGGCAACGGTTCGCCTCGGATTTGGACGGCGCAGCGGGATTTGGATATGTGGGAAGCGTTGCAGGGGTGAGTTGTCATCGTTTCAAATGGACGGTTCCTGGGCAAAAAGTGTCATTGGCCGCCACCAGCCTTTTAGCCCAATGCTGCGATTGGCGCATTTCTTCAGAAAGCGCTGAAATCCGATATTCGCTGCTTTGCGGCGTTGTCGTCTAACCGGGCACAGAAGACATGCGGTTGATGCCCCACAGGTTTATGGACATTGAACTGTCGGGCGACGCCACATGCTTTTTCGGTCTCGTTAATAGCCTTCCAAAACCACCCATGCTAGAGCAAGAGCGCGCCAATAATCATCCCCTTCAATTCCGAAAGCAGTTTGGAATGCCAGATCAATTTGATTTATTTGAGCCTGGTTTCTGGCCACCGCGGCAAATATTCTGGCACGTTTTGAACCATCTCTTATTTCTTTTGCCATTTTGTATGCTTCATCTACTTTTCCTTTGCGCGCAATAACCAATCCGACCGTAGCAAGGGCCTCCTCCCTTTCTTCCAAATCCCGAGCCATCTCGGCTGTTTTCATTGCGCCCAAAACGTCCCCATTTATCGCTTGATTTGAAATTACTTGTATAAGGTTTGCTAGAAAGTATTGATCCAGGCACTATGTTTGTTGCGGAACCTGACGAGAGACTTAGTATTCTGGCTCATACCAATATGAAATTACTTACTGTTTCCAATCCACCGGAATAAAACATTGAAAGATGCCGGATTT
>JBLHMX010000031.1:0-19543 GCA_047622625.1 Paracoccaceae bacterium
GAAGGGTGATTTCGTTTCAATCCACTTTGATGCCCGCGGTGGGGCCGACAGTTTTAAGAAAATCACCGATGCTTTTGCTGATCGTAATGAGGTTACTTTTGCCCCGCGCATCAAGTGCGGTTGGGGGGAATGGTCCTTAGTTCAAGCAACATTGAATGCCGTAATCGCAGCCGAAGCGGCATTTCCAAAAGCCACACATTTTTATATGGTGTCGGGTGACTGCATGCCAATTAAGTCGGCGCGGTACGTTCACGAATATCTAGACGACAGCGATCAAGATTATATTGAGTCTTTTGATTATTTCAAAAGCAACTGGATCAAAACCGGTATGCGCGACGAGCGTTTGATCTACCGCCATTATTTCAATGAACGAAAACACAAAGGCCTGTTTTATGCCGCCCTTGAAGCGCAAAAGCGATTTGGCTTGAAACGCGCGATACCAAAAGATTTGGAAATCATGGTGGGGTCGCAATGGTGGTGTTTGCGGCGAAAGACCATCGAGGCAGTCTTAGAGCTTATCGCAAAACGGCGCGACATCATCCGGTTTTTCCGAACGACATGGATACCTGACGAAACATTTTTTCAAACGCTTGTCCGCCATTTGGTGCCGCACGCCGAAATCGATTCAAGCACGAAGACATTCTTGATGTTTTCCGACTACGGAATGCCGGTTACATTTTATAACGACCAATACGACCTTTTGTTGTCTCAGGATTTTTTCTTCGCCCGCAAAATATCACCCGAAGCGTTGGACCTAAAAAGGCGTCTTGGCACGCTTTACGCAGATGATGGGGCCGAATTCACGGTGTCAAACGAAGGTCGGAAATTGTACCAATATTTGGCCCAGCAAGGTGGATATGGTCGCCGATTCACACCCCGGTTTTGGGAGCGCGAAAACACCCTTGGCCGTGAACGTGAAGTGCTAATTCTGATCTGTAAGAAATGGCATGTGGCGAAGCGATTGCTGGCCTCAATTCAGCGGTCAACAAATCTGCACGGCGCTGAGTTTCTGTTTGATGAGGTTAACGCCAGCTTGCCGCATTTGGGTGGTATCGAAAATTCGATGGAAAAACGAACGCGACACAGGCGCGCGATGATGCGTATGCTGTTTGACTATTACGAAACCAATCGCATGATTATTTGCCTTGATCCAAATAATATGGATCTTTTGACGGATTTCTATTCAGACCGTTGCACAACCCGCGTGTTGGAAATTGAATGCGCATATGACGAGGATTATCTGATTGGCCATGCGAAGCGATTCGGATTGGCCGGGGAAAACACATCGCACGATACATTGATGCGGCTGGTTCCGACGGTCCGTCAGGAATTCAGTTTTGAAACCGATGCGATCAAAGATGCCGAATACCCGCATTTCTATCAGATCAATGAACGCAGCAGCGACAGCGAAAATACACCGCCAATTTCGGATTTTCTTGGCATATCCCGAAAACAAGCGGGTGAGATTGCCCGCACAGATCATCTTTTTGCGGAGTAAATGATGGCATATGACTATGACGACCAGAATATTTTTGCCAAGGTTCTACGCGGTGAAATTCCCAGCACACCGATTTTGGAAACAGAACATTCTTTGGCGTTTCCTGATATCACGCCGCAAGCCCCCGATCATGTTTTGGTAATCCCTAAAGGGCCATACGTGTGTTATGACCATTTTGCCGACGCAGCCAGTGACGCCGAGATTGTCGATTTCACCCGTGCAATTGGCGAAGTTTGCCGGATGCTGGATGTGAAACCGGGCGAAGGTGGTGATGGGTATCGGTTGATCGCGAATTCTGGCAATAATGGCGTGCAGGACGTGCCGCATTTGCATGTGCATATCCTTGGCGGGCGATGGCTTGGCCGGATGTTGCATAAGCCACGAGACGATTAAGTAAAACCGTTGTTTTGAGGGTTTAAGAACCTCGGCAGACACAACCGTCGCATCGCGAATTTGTATGTATTTCTGACTTAAGCACCGACGCAATCGATGGGCGTTCGCCAGATTGCGCTCGAAAAGCAAATCGGCTTCCTGTAGGTTTCGGGGATTGAGAACGTACCAGTGGGGATCAGGTGATGACAAACAGCAAATTCGGCAAGGGTCACCATCTGCATCTAATCGACGGGTCCGGATTTATCTTTCGGGCCTATCATGCGCTGCCGCCTCTGACGCGTAAATCTGATGGCCTGCCCATTGGCGCGGTTGCGGGATTTTGCAACATGTTGTTCAAATTTGTTGAAGATCAAAAAGGCGCGGATGCGCCGACCCATGTGGCGGTGATATTTGACGCCAAGGGTAAGACCTTTCGCAGCGATATTTATGACGCTTACAAGGCCAACCGTCCGCCTGCGCCCGAAGATCTGGTGCCGCAATTTCCGCTAACGCGCGACGCCACCCGCGCCTTTAATCTGGCGTGTATCGAACTAACAGGATTTGAGGCCGACGACATTATCGCCACGCTTGCAGTTCAGGGCCGCGAGGCTGGTGGCCGCGTGACCATCATCAGTTCTGACAAGGACATGATGCAACTGGTGGGCGGTGGTGTTGAAATGCTGGATGCGATGAAAAACCGGCGTATCGGCATTGACGAAGTTGTCGAAAAATTTGGCGTCAAACCGGATCGAGTGATCGACGTGCAATCGCTTGCTGGCGACAGTGTAGATAACGTGCCAGGCGCGCCCGGTATTGGTATTAAGACTGCGGCGTTGCTGATAAATGAATACGGTGATCTTGAAACTTTGCTTGCTCGCTGCGGCGAAATCAAGCAACCCAAACGCCGTGAAACATTGCAAAATTTTGCCGATCAAATCCGGGTTAGCCGCGAATTGGTGACACTGAAAACCGATACACCGCTGGATGTAAGTCTTGATGATCTTGAGGCCAAAGAGCCGGTCGCCAAGGATATTTTGGCGTTTCTGTCCGAGATGGAATTTCGAACATTATCAAGCAGAATTGCCGCCAAGTTGGGCGTGGATGCGCCGGTGATTAACGATAACGAAGCCTCTGCTCCGACCGCAGCTGCGCCTTCACAAATTCCGTTTGATGCGGACAAATATGAATGCGTGCGCGATGCGGCTGCTTTGCAGGTTTGGGTCGACGGGATTTATAAACGGGGCTATGTGGCCGTTGATACAGAAACCACCGGACTAGACGAAATGCAAGTCGACCTGGTTGGCATTTGTCTGAGTTTTAAGCCAGGTGAAGCGTGTTATATCCCGTTGATCCACAAAGATGGCGAAGGTGACTTGTTTGGTGGATCAAACCTTGTTGATGGGCAAATAGGTCTTGATGAGGCCTTAGATATGTTGCGCCCGATGCTGGAAGATCCGGCCATCTTGAAAATTGGCCAAAACATGAAATACGACGCCAAGATTTTCAAGCGCAACGGCGTAAGTATCGCCCCAATTGATGACACCATGCTGCTGTCTTACGCTTTGCACGGCGGGATGCACGGCCATGGAATGGATGCGCTTTCAACCAAATACCTTGATCACAAACCGATCCCGATTAAGACCCTTTTGGGAACGGGTAAATCTGCAATTACTTTTGACAAAGTGCCGATTAATGAAGCCGTGAAATACGCCGCTGAAGACGCTGATATTACTTTGCGTCTGTGGAAACTGTTTAAACCCCAGTTGCACCGCGAAAAAGTGACAACGGTTTATGAAACCTTAGAACGCCCGTTAGTGCCTGTGTTGGCCGAAATGGAAATGCATGGCATCAAGGTGGATCGCGATCACCTGAGCCGGATGTCGAACAGCTTTGCCCAAAAGATGGCGGGGCTTGAAGCCGAAATTCACAAACTCGCGGGCGGATCGTTTAATGTGGCGTCGCCCAAACAGCTTGGCGAGATTTTGTTTGACAAGATGGAACTGCCGGGCGGCAAAAAAGGGAAAACAGGCGCCTATGGAACTGGTGCCGATGTCTTGGCGGACTTGGCGGCAGAGGGTCATGCGTTGCCCACATGCGTTTTGGATTGGCGGCACATGGCCAAGCTGAAATCAACTTATACGGATGCGCTGCAAGAGCATATCCACCCAGAAACGGGGCGGGTTCATACGTCTTACGTGATTTCGGGGGCCTCGACTGGTCGGCTGGCAAGCACCGATCCGAACTTGCAAAACATTCCTGTCAGAACCGAAGAAGGGCGGCGTATTCGCGAGGCTTTTGTGGCTGATAAAGGAAACGTGCTACTTTCACTGGATTACAGCCAGATCGAACTGCGCATTCTTGCCCATATTGCCGATATACCCGCCTTGAAACAGGCATTTGCGGATGGCATTGATATTCATGCCCTGACCGCCAGCCAGATGTTCAACGTGCCGATTGATGAAATGACGCCAGACATTCGTCGGCAGGCAAAAGCGATTAATTTCGGGGTGATTTATGGAATTTCGGGGTTTGGTTTGGCCCGAAATCTACGTATTCCCCGCAAAGAGGCCCAGGCTTTTATCGACACTTATTTTGAACGCTTCCCTGGCATTCGCACATATATGGACAATACAGTCGACTTCGCCAAGGAGCATGGGTATGTGCAAACGCTGTTTGGTCGTAAGATCCATACGCCCGAGATTAACGCGCGTGGTCCACATGCCGGGTTTTCCAAACGCGCCGCGATTAATGCACCCATTCAGGGGACAGCGGCCGATGTCATCCGCCGCGCCATGATCCGAATGCCTGATGCAATTGCGCATTTGCCCGCGCGGATGTTGTTGCAGGTGCATGATGAATTGATCTTTGAGGTGCCAGAAGACGCTGTTGAAGACACCACAAAAGTTGTGCGTGAAATCATGCAAAACGCCGCCATGCCAGCGGTTAAGCTGGATGTGCCGTTGATCGTTGATTCAGGGCAGGGGTCAAATTGGGCAGAAGCACATTGACCGATTTACCAAATCAAATAGTCGGCGACATGGCGTGGTTCGGCCCTGAAATTTCTGCCAAAAAAAACCGATGGGTCATCCAACTTCAACCGTCTGAAATCTCAGAGTTGCGTAACGCTGCCCAATTTTACCTAGCGGCGGATGGCGAAATCGCTGACCTTGTTAAAACGTCTTTTCCCTTACCCACATTGGCAGGCAAACTGAAAAAACTTCAGGCTGATCTGATTAGAGGTCACGGTTTTGCGCTGGTTAAAGGCCTGCCGGTGACTGACATGAGCCATGAAGAAGCTGCGTGCGTTTTCTGTGGTCTTGGCGCCCATCTTGGCCACGCCCGCAGCCAAAATGCCAAAGGTCATATTCTGGGCCATGTCCGCGATATCGGGGCTGATCCAAATGATACGAGCGCCCGAATTTACCAAACCGATGCGCGCCAAACGTTTCACACGGACAGCTGTGATGTGGTGGCATTGTTGTGTCTGAATACCGCTAAAGAAGGTGGCGACAGCCTGCTGGTTTCGGCCGAGAGCATATATAATCGTATGTGTGTTGAACGTCCTGACTATGCGCGGTTGTTAATGGAACCGATTGCCACTGATCGGCGCGGCGAAGTGCCGGAGGGGGCCGATCCGTGGTTTGAAATTCCGGTCTTTAGTTGGCACAACGGCAAACTAAGCCTGATGTATCAGCGCCAATATATCGACAGTGCGCAGCGATTTCCGGGCGCCCCACGGCTGACGGCGAAACATGTCGAGGCGTTGGATATGTTTGATGCACTGGCCAATGATCCAGCTTTGAACTTTTCGATGCGGTTGGAACAGGGCGATATGCAGTTTGTCTATAACCACGCCTTGCTGCATGACCGCACCGGATTCACCGATCATTTGGAACCTGAACGTAAACGCCATCTGTTGCGTTTGTGGTTGTCGATCCCTGGCGATCGGGAATTACCAGACAGTTTTGCGCAGCGGTACGGCAACATTACCGTTGGTGACCGCGGCGGTATTGTTGTTCCAGGAATGCGCCTTGTCGCGCCGTTAACGCCGGGTTGAAAGCGACCGATGCGTCGTAAACGGGAAACCTGATTGCGACCGAAATGTCGCTGTCAAAGGCGATATCTCCTGAGTTCCTGCCATCATCGTCCAGTTATCTTTCAAAGAATGGACGGACATTGACGTTTCAGCAGCAACAACCTCCACGCAGTTTGGGCCAAAACTCGGTTTTGATGGCGAACGGTTTTTGTATGTTGTCGATGCTAACGTGGGCCGCTGGTTTTCCGGCGGCCGAAGCTCTGCTTGAAACATGGGATCCGCTGACCCTGATTGTGGCGCGACTTGCGATTGTCACGGTTGTATTAATACCGATTTGGGCGCTGCTTGAAGGCGTTTCGACCGTTCTTAACGCCCGTTGGTGGCGTGGATTGATCGTTGGCGGTGTTGGGTTTGGTCTTGGCACGTATTTGATTTTGGTCGGGCAATCGGTTTCTGACCCGGTGACGGTCACAATAGTTGCAGCATCAATGCCGGTCATAGGTGCGCTGCTTGAAGTCATGTTTGACGGGCGCAAGTTGCGACTGCTTTTTGTGGTTGGCATCGCGCTGGCAGTTACGGGTGGGTTATTTGCAGCAGGCGCTAACATTTCCGACGGCTCAGCCGGATTAGGGGCGTTACTTGCTTTTGTGTCGGTGTTGTTTTTCGCGTGGGGATCGCGCGCGGCGGTGAAAGAGTTTCCCGAACTCAGCACTATTGCCCGCACCACTATAACACTAACGGGTGCGTTTGTTTTTGTTGCGATCATTTATGTTGTCGCCACAATATTTGGGATACCTGCAGGCATTTCCGCCCCAATTGATACGCCGCAAATCGCTAATTTGTTGCTTTATGCGCTTGGAGCGATGGCATTATCGCAATGGCTGTGGCTGATGGGTGTGGGTCGCCTTGGTATCGCCGTTGCTGCGGTTCATATGAACGCTGCACCGATATATGTAATGTTGATCGTCGTTGCACTTGGCGGTGTATGGAACTGGACACAACTTGTCGGGGCGCTGTTGGTTGGGCTTGGCGTGTTGATTTCCCAACGGCGGGCCTAGGGGCTGGTCGGGTTTAACCAGTTAAGTCCGGCAAGCGTTGCGCCGCGTGGATGGTATTCGCCGCTGACAAAACCATCATAACCGTCGCTGTCCAGTTGCTGAAAGAACAGCGCGTAGTTAATTTCCGACGGCATAGGTTCATGGCGTCCGGGTGTGCCTGCTATTTGAACATGGCGGGCCAAATCGCGGTTGGCGGCCCAGTCCTGCACAAGATCGCCGCCCCTTTGTTTTATGTGGTAGGCATCAAATTGCAGGCCAAGATTGGGTGCATTGACGGCTTTTATCACCCGCCGCGCAGTTGGCAGGTCAACCAGAAAATACCTGGGCATGTCGTGGTTGTTTAGCGGTTCAATCAGAAAATCTTGTTCGGGATTGTTCATGGTGGCGTCACGTAGGTTTTCAATCAAACAGATTTCTGCGGCACAGCCCTGCGCGACGCCCGTCATAACGTGGATAAAATGTGGCTTTAGAACGGCCGCATACTTCAGTGCTTTGGCCAGGCCGTCGCGAAATCTTTCCTTGGCGTCTGGTAGCGCGGCATGGCCGAATTCGCCCAAAGTTCGATCACCCATCGGCGTGTTGAACAAAATGAGAGGTAATCCACAGCCCTTTAAGGCACGGTTGATTTCATCTGGATCATGGTCATAGGGAAACAGAAACTCGACACCCTTAAATCCAGCGGTCTTAGCTGCGTCAAAGCGATCTAGAAACGCAACTTCAGTGAACATCAACGTCAGATTGGCCGCAAACTTTGGCATTTAATCAAGTTCATCCGAACGGATTATTTTGAAAAACACGCCACTTGACCAAATCCCGAACCAGTTTTCGCCGTCGACTTCATGGTGAACCGCCAGATCCACCAGTCGGTAAAAACTTTTTCGATCTATCAAGGCTTCTAAGTTTGCGCGGATCAAAACATAGGGCGAAGGCTCGCCCGTTTCTGCGTTTTTTTCAACTCGAACAGGGTGTGCTGATCCTGCGATGGCCACATCATCCACCTGTGTCGTGAAGGTGACTATTTGCGTTTCATCTTCGAAAGTAACATCAAAATCCACGGCGACAAAAGGCGCGTCATCGACGGTTATGCCTACTTTTTCAACGGGGGTGATAAGAAAATAGTCATCACCATCGCGCCGCAAGATGGACGAGAACAATTTAACCAGTGGCTTTCGTCCAATCGGAGTGCCCAGATAAAACCATGTGCCATCGCGCGCAATCCGCATATCTAGGTCTCCACAGAATTCGGGATTCCACAAATGTACCGGTGGCAGACCCTTTTTCCCGGCGGCCCGCGCGGCATTCGCCAGCCCTTCTGCCGTTGGCTTCACGATATTTTGTGCCGTTGTTGGATTTGCCATTTGATCAACTTGCTTTAGACATGTTCACAAGCGCGGTGCTTGCACCCACAGTCTAGTCACAACCGAGGTGAATGTCATGAGTGATAACAACGAAAGTCTTGTGGCCGAAATTGGCGAATTGTCCGGGAAATTGGCGGCAGCCAAAGCTTCGGTTGGGAAACGCATTATCGGTCAAGACGTTGTGGTGGAGCTGGCACTGACAGCGTTGTTATCTGGCGGTCACGGATTGTTGGTTGGCGTGCCGGGATTGGCAAAAACTTTGCTAGTTGAAACCCTTGGTGTTGTCATGGGGCTGTCGACTAACCGCGTTCAATTCACGCCGGATCTGATGCCGGGCGATATTCTGGGCTCGGAGGTTTTAGAAACCGCGAAAGACGGTAGTCGCGCTTTTCGGTTTATCCAAGGACCGATATTTTGTCAGTTGTTGATGGCAGATGAAATCAACCGCGCCAGCCCGCGCACGCAGTCGGCCCTGCTGCAGGCAATGCAAGAGCGTGAAGTTACGATTGCAGGTGAAGAACGCCCGTTACCCGCGCCGTTTCATGTTTTGGCTACGCAAAATCCGATTGAACAGGAGGGCACGTATCCTTTGCCCGAGGCGCAGCTTGACCGTTTCTTGTTACAGATCAACGTAGACTATCCAGATCGCGATACCGAACGTGAAATTCTACTGGCCACGACAGGGGCGAACGAGGCGCAGTCTGAACAGGTATTTACCACTGACGAATTGATACGCGCCCAAGATATCGTGCGGCGGATGCCGGTTGGCGACGCGATTGTGGATATGATCCTTGATTTAGTGCGCGCAGGCCGCCCCAATGAAATTGGCGCACCTCAGCACGTTAAAGAATATGTTAGCTGGGGGCCGGGCCCACGTGCAGCGCAGGCTTTGATGTTGTCGGTTCGGGCCCGGGCGTTGTTGCACGGACGTCTGGCGCCATCTGTGGAAGATGTCGAGGCATTAGCGGGCCCCGTTTTGATCCACCGGATGGCCCTTGGATTTGCGGCGCGTGCGCAGGGTGTCGTTTTGCGTGATGTAATCAGCGAAATGGTTGGTGCGGTCGTGCAAATTGAGGATGCCGCTTGATCAATCCCAACGCTTCCAACTTGCGCCACTCAGCTCAGGAACATGCAGCGCATTTGCCTCCGCTTTTGGCTGAGGCACAGCATCTTGCTGCGTCAGTTGTGTTGGGTACACATGGGCGACGGCAGGCCGGACAAGGCGAAGAGTTTTGGCAATTTCGAAATGCCGTTCAAGGTGACCCGTGGCGCAGCATCGACTGGCGGCGTTCAGCCCGATCAGACACGCATTTTATTCGCCAACAAGAATGGCAAGCCGCCCAATCGGTGTTGTTCTGGAGCGATGGCGCGCGATCAATGGCCTTTTCTGGCGACAAAAAGCGGCCCAGCAAGGGCGCGCGGGCAAATCTGATCGGCCTTGCAGCGGTGATCCTGTTGGCCAAAGCCGGTGAGCGTGTTGGTTTGATGGAAGATGCAGACCCACCGAAATCTGGTGAAACACAGGTGGATCGCATTGTCGCGCAGTTGAGCGCGCGAAATGACCAAACTGACTATGGGTTGCCGGGTGATCGCGTGTTCCCAAAAGGCAGTCGCGCTGTGTTTCTTTCGGATTTTCTAGGCGATTGGCAGCGCATTGAAACGACACTGATGAAAGCAGCAGATCGCGGTGTAACTGGCGCATTGCTGCAAATTCTTGATCCCGTTGAAGAAGCATTTCCTTTTGATGGGCGCACGGAATTTCAATCTATGTCAGGCTCGATCCGGTTTGAAACTTTACGTGCGCGGGGTCTTAAGGCGGCATATCTTGAAAAGCTGGCCGAACGAAAACAGGCGCTTGCCGCGATATGCGGACAAACTGGCTGGCAGGTTTTGTGCCATCACACCGATCAACCTGCAAAGCCCGCATTGATGTGGCTTTACCAAGTTTTGGAAAAGGTGCGCTAGCGGATGTTCAGTCTTGGTAGCATAGGTTTTTTGGCGCCAGCATTGTTGCTGGGCATATTGGTGTTGCCAATCCTGTGGTGGCTGCTGCGTGCTGTGCCGCCGGCTGCGATTAAGCGCCGTTTTCCTGCCGTCACTTTACTTTTGGGCCTAAAAGATCCAGAAAGCACTCCCGATAAAACCCCTTGGTGGTTGCTGTTGCTTAGAATGTTGGCGCTGGCGGCCATGATCGTTGGTTTCGCGGGCCCAATTCTTAACCCTAAAGAAATTCGACTTGCGACAGGCCCGTTGTTGATCCTGACCGATGCCAGTTGGGCCAGCGCGCCTGATTGGGCACGGCGGCAAGCCCTATTTGCGGAATTAACGCAAGAAGCTGGGCGGTTGGGTCGACCAGTTGCCGTGATCGCGCTTACAGATCCGCCGACAATCGACACAACAATTTCGTGGCGGGCAGGGCAGGAACTGGCGCAGGAAATACCGGCAATCGTGCCCAACCCTTGGGAACCGGATTATGCCGCCTTCCAATCCACGCTTCGAACTTTAGCTGATCCTGACTTTGAAACGATTTGGATTTCCGACGGGCTTGCCCGTGAAGGTCGTACAGAGCTGGCAGCGACCTTAGCCGAAATTGGCGTTCTTTCGGTCGTTCAGTCTGACAACATTCCGCTTGCTGTTGGCCCGCCCGTTTACCGCGATGGCCTTATTGTTACCAATTTGCATCGATCCATTGCGGGTAGTGAGCAAGCCGTATCTCTTGCGGCTTTCGGCCCGGACCCAACTGGAATTGAACGCCGACTGGCGCAGATTGACGTGACTTTTGGTGCAGGTGATTTAAGCGCCGAAGCCGCTTTTGATCTGCCCGCAGAGTTGCGCAATCGTATCCGGCGATTTGCTATCGCTGGCAAGCGGTCGGCAGGGGCTGTTGCCTTGGCCGACGACGCGCTTAAGCGGCGCAAGGTAGTCTTGTTTGCTGGGCAACAACCGCGAGAGGGTCAGGAACTTGTCAGTTCTTTGCATTTCTTGAGGCGGGCGTTGGCGCCCACGGCAGAACTTATTGAAGCACCAGTACGCGATAGTCTATTGGCTGATCCAGACGTGGTTATTCTGGCGGATGTGGCCAAGATGACCAGTACCGAGGCGGAAAGCCTGCGGGATTGGGTTGAAAAGGGCGGACTACTGGTGCGTTTTGCTGGGCCGCGACTAGCTGCGACAAGCCTTGACCAGAAGGATGAAGACCCGCTGTTGCCTGTGCGCTTACGTGCCGGGGGGCGCAATGTTGGTGGTGCGATGTCGTGGGGCTCACCCAAGTTGTTGCAGCCATTTGAAAAGTCATCGCCGTTTTTCGGCTTAACCATCCCGGATGAAGTTTCTGTGACTTCCCAAGTTATCGCGCAGCCCGATCCGTTTTTGGCGGAACGCACGATTGCATCACTGCAGGATGGTACGCCGCTTGTGACGCGCAAGGATTTGGGCGACGGGCGAATCGTCCTAATCCACGTGACGGCAAATGCCGAATGGTCAAATTTGCCTTTGTCGGGCCTGTTTGTTCAAATGTTGGACCGCCTTGCAATCTCAACCAGCGTGACGGCACCCGATGCCGCTGATTTGGCAGGGCAAATCTGGCAACCCGAGCAGGTGATGAATGGGTTCGGCGATCTTCGTTCGGCGGATGATGTTATTGCGGTGGCAGGTGAAACTTTGGCCAGTGGTCAAGTGGCGCGTGACTTGTTGCCCGGGATTTACAAAAATGGTGAGCGGCAAATTGCAGTTAACGTTATTACAGTGGGGCAAGAATTGGCGGCGGCCGCCTGGCCCAATTTTGTAACAGTTCAAGCAATGCAAGAGAAACAGGAACAGCCGTTAAAGGCGGTGCTTTTGGCCGGCGCTTTGATTTTGTTGATGATGGATATTATCGCTACACTTTGGCTTGGCGGGCGGTTGCGCGGCCCGCGCGAAGGGGTGATTGCATTGCTTGTTTTGGGCATGCTTTTGATGACTCCTGAAGCAAATGCACAGGATGATCCGGCCCTAGCAGCCACTCAGGAAACCGTGTTGGCCTATGTTATAACCGGTGACGCGAAAGTTGACGCAGCTTCCGAAGCGGGGCTTTTTGGGTTGTCCGAGGTGTTAACCAAGCGCACCGCGATTGAACCAAGCGACCCGATTGCGGTTGATCTTGAAAAAGATGAGTTGGCTTTTTATCCGCTGATCTATTGGCCGATTTCGGAAATTCAATCGCTGCCATCGCAGGCAGCTTATGACAAACTGAACACCTATCTGCGTACAGGCGGCATGATCTTGTTTGATACCCGCGATGCCAATCTTGGTGGATTTGGATCAGGCACGCCCAATGGTCGCCGCTTACAACAGTTGGCGGCATCCCTGAATATTCCTGGACTGGAACCGATCCCTTCGGATCATGTTTTAACGCGCAGTTTTTATCTGTTGCAGGATTTTCCAGGTCGTCACGGGCGAAGTGATGTTTGGGTCGAAGCGGCCCCACCGGACGCCACGCAAGTTGAAGGCATGCCGTTTCGCAATCTTAATGACGGCGTGTCGCCTGTGGTGATTGGCGGCAATGACTG
The DNA here is from genome assembly GCA_047622625.1 of Paracoccaceae bacterium. Lineage (GTDB taxonomy): Bacteria > Pseudomonadota > Alphaproteobacteria > Rhodobacterales > Rhodobacteraceae > UBA5972. Next base: position 12,870 of record JBLHMX010000031.1, read on the forward strand.
GGCTTCGGCATGGGCTTTATCGCGGCAAGGTCAGTTCTTGTACACAGTTGGTCGAGGCGGAACCGCCGGAGAACGGCAACGCGAAATCGCGTATCGGTTTGGTGTAAATCTTGTGATGTATGTTCTTACCGGAAACTACAAATCTGATCAGGTGCATGTGCCGGCGCTTTTAGAAAGGCTGGGGCAATAATGGTCACTGACATTGTCTTTGATCCGCTGTTGCCGCTGATGATCTTGGCGAGTTTGGCTGTTTTGGTGGCCTTGTTTCTGACCTTGGGTATATGGCGAGGGCTGCGCGGCTGGGCTTTGCGCCTAATCTCGTCTGCTATTTTGATATTCGCCGTGGCAAACCCATCGGTCCGTCAAGAAGACCGCACCCCTTTGTCTGACATTATTCTTGTGGTGATCGACCAAACGTCCAGTCAACAGATTGATGGGCGGCCTGCTCAGATCGAGGCTGCGATTGCTGGACTTAATACTCAATTTTCTGATCTTGAGAACACCGAAATCAAGACTGTAATCCTAAAGGATGCGCCTGCCGATAGTGACAGTGGAAGTCTGATGATGGCAGCTTTGGCTGAAATTTCATCAGAAGTGGCGCGCAGCCGGATTTCTGGCGCGATCCTGATCACGGATGGTCAGGTACACGATATGGCTTTGGCACCGGAAATGCCAGCACCTGTCCACGTGCTTTTAACCGGGACCGAAAAAGATTGGGATCGGCGGTTGTTGATCACCAACGCACCTGCTTTTGCCATATTGGGTGAACCTGTAATCCTGAAGTTGAAGATAGAGGACCAAGGTGCGGTACCGGGCAATATTGCCAAGCAGACAGATTTAGTGATTGCGGTGGATGGCGGTGCGGCCCAACGGTTTCAGGTGAAGGTCGGCGAAGAACTGGAACTGCCTTTGACCCTGACGCATGGCGGTCAAAACGTTTTGCAATTTGAAATTCCCGAGATTGATGGCGAGCTTACCAATCGAAATAATTCGGCTGTTGTTGCCATTAATGGCGTGCGTGATCGTTTGCGTGTTCTGTTGGTTTCAGGCGAGCCGCACACAGGCGAACGCACTTGGCGCAACCTTCTGAAATCAGACTCTGCGGTCGATCTGGTGCATTTTACCATTCTTCGCCCGCCTGGTAAGCAGGACGGTGTTCCAGTTAGCGAGTTGTCGTTGATTGCTTTTCCAACGCGTGAGCTGTTCCTAGATAAAATCGATGAATTCGATTTGATCATTTTTGATCGCTATCGGCGACGCGGAATTCTGCCATCGCTTTATCTGAATAATGTTGGAAAATATGTAGAGAATGGCGGCGCAGTGTTAGTGGCGGCGGGGCCAGCCTTTGCCGGGGTCGAAAGCCTTTACCGATCACCATTAGCGCGGATATTGCCAGCCGAACCAACAGCAGGTGTCTTTGAAACCGGTTTTGTACCGCGCATTTCGGACCTTGGTGCGCGCCATCCCGTGACCGAGGGATTGGAAAACTTTGCCCCTAGGCCGCGAGACGAAAACGGTCTTCCTGGTTGGGGGCGCTGGTTTCGGATGATTGATCTTGAACCTACATCGGGGCATACAGTGATGACCGGCCCAAAAGATCGGCCTCTATTGATCCTTGATCGGGTTGGGCGTGGGCGCGTTGCATTGTTGGCATCTGATCAAGCTTGGTTATGGGATCGCGGGTATGAAGGTGGCGGGCCACAGTTGGAATTGCTGCGCCGATTGGCCCATTGGATGATGGGTGAACCCGAACTGGAAGAAGAGGCATTACGGGCCGCAGCCGTTGGCCGCAACGTGACGATTACACGGCGATCTTTGTTAGAAGGATCGCGTGTCTTGACGTTAGAAGCCCCGAACGGTGACATCGAGATTTTGCCCTTAGAAGAGGTATCACCGGGGCGGCATGTGGCCAAATTTGAAGGTGACGAAAACGGACTTTACCGCTTGCGTGAAGGCGATCTTGAAACCGTGGTGGCCTTGGGCCCGGCAGCACCAAAAGAATTCGAAGACGCAATTTCGACGGCGACTGTGCTTGCGCCCCTAACTGCCGCAAGTAATGGCGCAGCGCACCGCTTGACTGACGGTGTGCCTGAAATTCGTACAGTGCGCGCTGGGCGGGTTACAGCAGGTCGCGGTTGGATGGGTCTGACCCCGCGCGAGGCATATGTGACCGTGGACATTCGACTAAAACCACTGGGGACGCCGTTGCTGTTTCTGATCTGGGCCACATTTTTTATGGTTTTAGCTTGGCGGCGTGAAGGGCGTTAAGCCATATCCCCTGATTTCCAAAAGCAGTCCTACTGGGCAGGACCCCCGTTTTGGGTGTCGCCCTATTAACCCAGTAAACCAGTAAACTAGTTTACTGGTTCTGTTTGAATGTGGGAACTTCATCAGTTTCGGCTCGATACTGTTCGATGTCGGTGCTAACTTTACGGGCCGTCTTTACGCAGTTTTGGGCTGCACCGCAGGTGATCCCAACAGTTCCCAGCCCATTCATTGCTGGACAATTTACGGAATTTCTGGGTAACGATAATCAACTTTGACCAATCTATGAGGTCGACTATGGAAATGCCCGTTCCAAGCCCGAAAGTCCTGTCTGAGAAGTCGGTGATCATACGGAGGCTACGTTCTGTCTTGCCCGACGATGCGGTGATTGACGATGTGGTGGAAACACGGGCCTATGAATGTGATGCGCTGACGGCGTATCGTTGTCCACCTTTAGCGGTCGTTTTACCCACATCCACAGAGGAAGTCGCGGCTGTGCTGAAAATCTGCCACGACGGCGGCGTGCCAGTTGTACCGCGCGGGGCAGGAACCTCGCTTGCGGGTGGGGCATTGCCTACGGCTGATTGTGTGGTTCTGGGTGTGGCGCGGCTTAATGCAGTGCTGGAAACTGATTACGGAAATCGGTTCATTCGCGTTCAATCGGGCCGCACGAATTTGAGCGTTACAGGGGCGGTTGAACAGCAAGGGTTCTTTTATGCGCCCGATCCGTCTAGCCAACTGGCCTGCGCCATTGCTGGCAATGTAGCGATGAATTCTGGCGGAGCGCATTGCCTGAAATATGGGGTTACCACCAACAACCTTTTAGGCGTGACGATGGTGCTGATGGATGGCGAGATCGTGGAAATCGGCGGGGCGCATTTGGATGCTGCCGGGCTTGATCTTCTGGGGGTAATCTGTGGCTCCGAAGGGCAGCTTGGTGTTGTGACAGAAGCGACATTGCGCATCCTGCGCCAGCCCGAAGGTGCGCGGCCAATTTTGATCGGGTTTGACACTAACGAAGCGGCAGGGGCCTGTGTATCTGATATTATCAAATCGGGCGTTCTGCCCGTGGCGATCGAGTTTATGGATCGGCCTTGCATTCGAGCCACTGAAAACTTTGCCAAAGCCGGATATCCCGATGTTGAGGCTATGTTGATTATCGAAGTTGAGGGTGCCGAGGCTGAAATTGACTTTCAGCTTGGCAAAATTATCGAAATTGCTAAAGACCATGATCCGGTGGAAATCCGTCAAAGTCAGTCGCCCGATGAAAGTGCGCGAATTTGGGCGGGGCGCAAAGCTGCGTTCGGGGCGATGGGGCAGATCAATGATTATATGTGTTTGGATGGGACTATTCCGGTGTCGCAATTGCCATTTGTGCTGGCTCGAATTCGTGAGCTTTCCGGTCAATATGGTCTGGACGTCGGCAATGTTTTTCACGCAGGTGACGGCAATATGCACCCCCTTATCCTGTTTGATGCCAACACGCCCGGCGAGCTAGAGAAATGTGAACGAATGGGGGCTGATATTCTACGGCTTTGTGTTGAAGTTGGCGGGTGTCTTACCGGGGAACATGGAGTCGGCGTGGAAAAGCGCGAGTTGATGCTGGATCAGTACACACTTGAAGATCTTGAAGCCCAAATGACAGTCAAAGATGTGTTTGATCCGTTATGGCTGTTAAATCCTGCCAAAGTTTTTCCGCTTTCTGTGACGAAGTCGCGCCGTGCAGCTTAGGTTTGGCTTAGGGGTTCTACCCCACTCAGAATGCGTATGGAAATTATGATCAGTAGTGACCAAGAATTAAGCGAAGCAATTGCATCTGCCAAAGGGCCACTGCGAATTGTTGGTGGCGGTACGCGACCGATTGGCACCGTGAAGGAAAGTCAGGCTTTGCAGGTAGGCGGTCTGGCTGGCGTTACTCTTTACGAGCCAGGTGCGTTAACGCTTGTTGCCAAGGCTGGTACACCATTGGCGGAAGTTGAAACATTGTTGGCAAGCGAAGGTCAACGGTTGGCGTTTGAGCCGATGGATCATCGTGGCTTGCTTGGCAGTTCAGGAGAGCCGACGATGGGCGGACTAGTGGCGGCAAATGTGTCGGGGTCGCGAAGAATTCAGGCGGGGGCCTGCCGGGATTTCCTGTTAGGTGTTCAGTTTGTAGATGGCATGGGGCAGATTATAAAAAACGGTGGCCGCGTGATGAAGAACGTCACAGGGTATGATTTGGTCAAGCTGATGGCAGGTTCATTTGGCACGCTTGGAGTGCTGAGTGAAGTTTCGTTGAAGGTATTGCCAATGGCCGAAGCAAGCGCCGTTCTGTTGATCAACGGACTAAGCGATGAACGCGCGATTGCTGCGCTTAGTCAAGCGCTGGGCTCACCCTTTGATGTGAACGGTGCGGCGCATATTCCGATGGGGTTCAAGCCTGAAGCAATAACCATGATCCGGCTCGAAGGGTTCGAGGCGTCAGTTTCTTATCGGGCCGGAAAGTTGCGACATGAGTTGGCAAGTATTGGAGATATCGAAATTGAAACTAGCGAGGCACGTATTTCGGCAATGTGGAAAAATATACGTGACGTTGAGGCATTTCACGGCAAACCTGGCGATGTGTGGCGGATTTCGGTGAAGCCTTCCGACGGACCACTGGTTGGCGCGCTCCTGCGAAAGATTGGCGCGTCTGTGCAATATGATTGGGGTGGTGGGTTGGTATGGGCATTGCTTGATGCGGGCACGGATGTGCGCGGGGTATTGGCTGGGATCAATGGTCACGCGCGACTGGAACGCGGTTCCGGGCAAGCGACGTTTCCGTCGCAAGGCGAATTACTGGACACTATGGCGGCAAAGCTGCGCGCAAAGTTCGATCCGCGTGGGATTTTGAACCCCGGATTGATGGGCTGAGCCATGCAGACAAATTTCACCCCTGAGCAATTGACTGACCCTGCCATCAACAGGGCCAATGATATTCTGCGTTCGTGTGTCCATTGCGGTTTTTGTACCGCGACCTGTCCGACTTATCAGGTACTTGGCGATGAGTTGGACAGCCCGCGAGGACGGATTTATCTGATTAAGGACATGATAGAGAACGACCGTGCGGCAGACGAAAAGACAGTCAAACATATCGACCGTTGTCTGTCCTGTTTGGCCTGCGTTACAACCTGCCCCAGCGGCGTTGACTATATGCATCTGGTCGATTTAGCGCGCGAACACATAGAAAACACTTATGATCGCCCGTTGTTGGATCGCGCGTTGCGTTGGACTTTGGCGAAGGTGCTGCCCTATCCGAAAAGGTTCCGGGTGGCCGTTTTGGGCGCTTGGGTGGCGCGGCCCTTCAAGCGTTTGTTGCCCGGCAATTTTCGAGCGGTGCTAGACTTGGCACCTAAATCTTTGCCGCCAGTAAGTCGCAACGACGATGCGCAGGTTTTTGCGGCGACTGGGCCAGTTCGCAAACGTGTGGCTTTGATGACGGGCTGTGCGCAAAAGGCGCTGAACACTGATATTAATGATGCGACGATCCGCATTCTACGCCGACATGGTTGCGAGGTCGTGGTGGCCAAGGGTACCGGTTGCTGTGGTGCCTTAACACATCACATGGGCAAAACCCGCGAAAGCCATCGCTTTGCAGCTAAGAATATTACGGCTTGGATGGCGGAGATTGACGGCGCCGGGCTGGACGGGATTGTTATCAACACGTCGGGTTGTGGTACGACTATGAAAGATTACGGCCATATGTTTGAAGGCACAGAGTTGGCGGATCAGGCGGCAGTCATTTCGGGTTTAGCGCGGGACATATCCGAAGTGTTGGCGGATTTAGACCTGGCACAAGGTGGGGCAGAGCCCATGCGCGTGGCTTATCACGCGGCGTGTTCGTTGCAACATGGCCAACAGATCAAGACCTTGCCGAAAGATTTGCTGCGTCATGTGGGGTATGAAGTTGTTGAGCCCGCTGATGCGCATCTGTGTTGTGGCTCTGCCGGAACCTATAATCTGTTACAGCCTGAAATCGCGGGTCAGTTGAAAGCGCGTAAAGTTGCGACTTTGGCTGAAACCAAACCTGACGTGATTGCCGCTGGCAATATTGGCTGCATGATTCAAATCGGTTCTGGCAACGACGTGAAAGTGATTCACACCGTTGAATTACTTGATTGGGCAACAGGCGGACCTAAACCACCCACATTGTTTCCAAGCCTTAAACAGTAAGGCCAAAAGACGTTAAAATTTCGCAAACAAGAACCACCTCTCGCACAATCCCGCCATATTCCCGCCGCACCTGACCGCCAGTTCTATTCCCCGGGGGCGTTGATATTGCGGGAATACAATGCGCAAATTTATACTGCTGCTGCTGGTCCTCTGGCTAACAACTGACGAAGCGGATGCCGCCGGATCTACATCCGTGGTTGGGCTGTCCACGGCGGATG
>JBLHMX010000032.1:0-19327 GCA_047622625.1 Paracoccaceae bacterium
GGTTTCCGTCGAGAAAGTTCCGGATGGTATCATTTGGTGGGCTGGCTTTATCCGTTGCCGTGGTTGCGATTTTATTCCCGATTCAGCCGCAATACAGGTTCCTTGAAAACATCGACGAGAAACATCCAGTTGTGCAAACTCTGTTGAAAGTCGAGCAGATTTCCGGGCCCATCAATACCGTCAACATTCCGGTAAAGTTAAAGGACGGCATTTCGATCACTGACGTCAGAGTTTTTGATGATCTTGAAAAGCTGCATGAATTGCTTGCGCCTTTGACGAATGTTCGGGCGGTCGTTTCTTTGAATAACATAAAGGCTTTGATTGAAATGCCGGATGGTGGGTTTGATCCGGCGGTTTTGGCGGATTATTTGAACGCCATGCCAGAACGTTTTCGCAGTCGTCTAATCGGTGTGAATGGTGACGATTTACAAGTTATCGCGATGGTTTTTGATACAGGGTCACAGGATACGCGTGTTTTGGTAGAGGCGATTGAAAAAGCGCTTTCGGAAACCGAATTTGCCGTGGCGCAGCCGGGCCGACCCACAGGTTTTTTGATTATGTCTTCGGCTTTAACCGATGAAATGATTGGCCAGCTGACAATCAGTTTTCTGATTGCCGCGTTGGCCTGCCCAGCGTTGATTGGCTGTTGGTTCAGGCGATTTGATTTTGGTTTGGCTGCGATTATTCCGAATATTCTTCCAATCGCTTTTGCTGGGGCGGTTTTGACTGCGATTGATTTTGACATCCAGATCACGGCTGCACTTGCTTTGACAATTGCATTTGGCATCGCGCTTGACGATTCAATTCACGTTTTTAACCGGCTCCACTTGCAAATGCAGCAGGATAAAAAGCCTCTTTCAAGCAGTGTAATTAACGCGGCAATGGCAAAGGTTAGCCCGATTTTGGTGGTCACAACGATTATTTTGTCGGCAGGCCTGATCGCAACCGTTGTAAGCGAAATGCCGATGGTCAGGTTCTTTGGGCTTTTATGTATCGGAACATTTGTGTTGGCCTTGCTCAGTGATATTGTTCTTTTACCGGCGATTATTGCATGGTTCGTCAAAGACAGGGGCAAGGCGTGAAAATACTTCGGGTAGTTCTAATTGTAGCATGCGCCAGCTTTCATGGCGAAGCTGCGTTTGCCGAAGACATTGTTGCGCGGATGGTTGGTGTTTGGGTGGGACAAGGCGTTGTGCGCCCACGTGGTTTTGATGCACCGGAAAAGATCCGGTGTAAGGTCATCGGTAAGAAACTGTCAGACGTTGAGGTTAGGTTTTCAGGCCGTTGCGCAACAACCAGTGGTGCCGGTGCCTTTCGGTTGTTTATCGCGCAAGATGAGACAGGCTCACTTTTTGCTGCGCGAGTTCGGTTTTCTGGCGCCAAGTCGGCGTTAGAGTTTAACGGAGATATTAGTGCGGACAAAATTACCCTTCTTCAGGATAATGCAGTTGCGCAAGGAGACCGATTGGTGCTGGCGACACTTTCCCTATTGATACCTAAAGACGGTGACATCGAAATGATCAATGATATTGTTGATTTGAATTCAGGGGAAATTGCGCAATCCCTGAACATCAAGTTTGTCCGGCGAAAATAGCAACTGTTATCTGACCGTCGATTCCCGTTCAATTTTAGCTGTTAAAGGCCCGTTCACTCAATCCTGTTAGACCGATCTGCGGAGTGGTTAGAATTGGGGTGACGGATGGGCGATGCAAACGCGCTTGCGCCGATTATTATTATCAAACGCAAAAAGGTTGTTGCTGCAGCTGGGCATCACGGCGGCGCCTGGAAAGTTGCATATGCTGATTTTGTGACCGCGATGATGGCGTTTTTCATGTTGTTGTGGCTGCTGAACGCGACCACGGAAAGTCAACGCAAAGGCATTGCCGACTATTTCAGCCCGACGATCCCGATCAACCGTATATCTGGCGGCGGCGAAGGCATGTTTGGTGGAGACAGCGTCTTTTCGGAAGAGTCGCTTCCACAAAATGGTACGGGCGGGTCTGACAAGAAGCCTTCGGCTGAACATCAGGCAAAAGGCAATTCAGGCGTCGATACAGCCGAAGCGGCACAACAAAAAGCGCAGGTTGAAAGCGCGCTGCAGGATATAAAGGATGCGATGGATAGTGCTGGGGGCGAAAGCTCGATTGGCGATGAACTATTGCAACATATTTTTACGCGCGTCTCGGATGAAGGCCTGATCGTCGAGATTTTTGATTTACCAGGTGCGCCGTTGTTTGAAGGCGTAGACGATCAGCCGTCAGTAATCTTGCACCAACTGACATCGATGCTGGCGCGCGTCTTCGAGCCTATCAACAGCCAGATTGCGATTAATGGTTACACGCGGTCGTATCCGATTATATTGCGTCAAAACCCAAGCTGGGATTTATCTACGGACCGGGCACACGAAATTCGTAGAATGTTGGTGGCTAAAGGATTGCCACAAACCCGTATGCACCGCGTCGCTGGTTGGTCTGATAGAAAACCGGTTGAAGGCAACGCTATGTCAGTTAGAAATAATCGTTTGGAGATTATCCTTTTACGAACAGATCGCGCGGCAACCGGAAAATAAGGATAGGATTTTATCTGTTAGCGGCTTTTTAAGGCTTGCTGTGAATAGTGACCGCAAAAGGTTGATGCAGCAGAAAGGCGCAAAATGACCATATCCTCTTCTTTAATTGCCGGGGTGGCAGGCTTAAACGTGAACGCTTCACGGCTAGCCACAATCGCCGACAACATCGCAAACTCTTCGACTTATGGATATAAGCGGGCGGTTGCAAACTTTCATTCACTGGTACTTAACAATGGCAGTGGCGCATATTCCGCTGGTGGCGTTCGTGTGACCACACACCGAGATATCGGTGCGGCTGGACCCCTTGTAACAACCGCAAATGCAACTGACATCGCAATTGCCGGGCGTGGCATGATGCCAGTTACATCGGTTTCAGCCGTGAACAGCGGTTCTGGCAGCTTGCCGATGATGTTGGTGACAACCGGCTCTTTTCACCCAGATTCCAACGGTATTTTACGCACTGAAAGCGGGCTGGTTCTAATGGGCTGGCCAGCAAGTTCCGACGGAACGATCCCCGCATATTCCAGGGACACCGTTGATGGGTTGGAACCAGTTTCGGTTGATTTGAACCAGTTTGCAGGTGATCCGACAACGGCAATTAACTTCGGTGTAAATCTTCCCGCGACACAGACCCAAGTTGGTGAATCCGGCGATGATCTTGATCTTTCCATCGAATATTTCGGCAACCTTGGAACCTCAGAATCGCTTGATATTACGTTTACACCCACGGTGCCAACTTCCGGTCAATCAAACGAATGGACAATGGTGATCCGCGACAGCGCTTCCAGTGGCGCCAGCGTCGGCGAATACACGGTCACATTTGATGACACACGCGATGCTGGCGGCACGATTTCATCGATTACAACGACTTCAGGCGGGGCATATGATTCACCGCCTCTCAGTCCTTTCGCCGTCTAAGCGCGAATGAAATCGCGGTGCTTAAACCTTATCGATTACGCATCGTTACTGTTGATACTGGCGACACTGTGAAAACGCTTTCACAATCGATGCCATTGACGGATTTCCGTGAAGCGCAGTTTAAGTCGATGAATGGGTATGATGCGAACGAACGGGTTCAAGTTGGCGATTTGGTAAAAGTTGTCGAATAGCCGAAGGTGCGGGCGGTATAAACGCAGGTAAAATTCGAAACCGTTAGGCTTGAATAAATCGCGCTACCAGAATTACGGCGCTGGCCAGGATTATCCCAATTCCGATGTATCCGGCTGGTCCAATTTCCGATAGTTTTCGCGGCGATGTTTCCGGTTCGGAAAGCTTCATTAATGCAGCTTCGGCCAGGTGCGGTAATTTAGGGCCAAACCGTGCCAGAACCTTTATCGTAGCGGCCAGATCTCGGGCAACTGCTTTGGGCCCAATGCTGTCGTATATATATTTTTCAACGACTGGCTTAGCGACTTCCCACATATTGACAGTTGGATCAAGCGACCGCGCCACGCCTTCCACCACAACCATTGTGCGTTGCAGCAATATCAGCTCAATGCGGGTTTCCATGCCAAAGCGCTCTGTCACATCGAACAAATGCGCCAGCAGCCTTGCCATCGAAATGTTGCTGGCATCTTCACCGAATATCGGCTCGCCAACAGATCGTAAAGCTTGGGCAAATTCATCTACGTCTTGATCGGCGGGCACATATCCGGCCTCAAAGTGCACTTTGGCTACTTTGTGATAGTCTTTGAGCATGAAGCCCATCAAAATCTCGGCGTAAACGCGGCGAGTATATTCATCGATCCGGCCCATGATACCGAAATCAAGGGCAATCAGATCGCCATTTTTTGCCACCATCAGATTGCCCTGATGCATGTCAGCGTGGAAGTACCCATCGCGCAAAGCGTGACGCAAAAACATTTGAATGACTTTGGTGCCAAGCTGTTCAAGATCGTGCCCCAGGGCATTCAGTTCATCAACATTGCCCAAAGGTTCGCCATCGGCCCATTCCAAAGTCATGACCCGGCGACCTGACATGGCCCAGTTAAGTTTGGGCACCAAAAACCCAGTATCGATTTCGGTTGTCGCGGCAAATTCAGCGGCCGCAGATGCCTCCATCCGCAAATCAAGCTCGCCGCGAACGACCCCGTCAAAATGCGAAATGACTTCGGTAGGGTGCAAGCGGCGTGAAGATGGTGACAGAAGTTCGATCATCGATGCCGCAAAATAAAAAGCATCAATATCGCGTTGGAAATCGCGCTCAATATTTGGGCGCAGGATCTTGACTGCCACGTCTTGCCCGGTTTCGCGAATTGTTGCGCGGTGAACCTGTGCGATAGAAGCGGCAGCCAGTGCATCGCTGAAGGTTGAGAACAGTTCATCCACCGGCTGGCCTAATTCGCGTTCGACGGTTGCGCGGGCCTCAGCCATCGAAAATGGTGCCAGCTTGTCTTGCAGAACCCGCAATTGCAGGGCCAATTCGTCGCCAACTACATCGGGCCGCGTTGAAAATATCTGACCGAACTTAATATAGGCCGGGCCAAGTGCCGTCAGCGCACGCAATACTGGTGGTTGCGAAATGTCGCCTTTTAGCCCCAGCCATTTGAAAGGCCAGCCAAGAATTCGCGCTGTAATACGCAAAGCAGGGGGGGCATCCATTGCCTCAAGCGCCAGCTTCATTGCACCAGTGCGTTCAAACGTGGCGCCGGTCCGAATTAGCCGCCAGATATTATGTGGACCGCGCATCTAAATTTTCCAACCGGAATGCAAAGCAGCGATGCCAAGCGAAAGATTGTGGTATTTGACGTTCTCAAAGCCGCCTAATCGAATCATTTCGACAAATGGTTCTTGCTTTGGAAACTTGCGGATACTTTCGACAAGATATTGATAGCTGTCGCGGTCATTGGCGATCATCTTGCCCAGCGGTGGAATGACGTTGAACGAATATTGGTCGTAGGCCCATTGAAGGCCGGGATTGGGAATTGCGCTGAACTCCAAAACCATGAACCGCCCACCTGGTTTCAAAACACGGTAGGCCTCATTAATGGCGTCTTGAACTCGGGTGACGTTTCGGATGCCAAAACTGATGGAGTAAACGTCAAAGGAATTGTCTGCGAACGGTAGGGCCATCGCGTCGCCGCACACCCAATCCAGACGATCAGCTTGCGCAATCGCGTCGGGCCGCAGTCGTCCTGCGTCTAGCATCCCCTGTGTCATATCAAAAACGGTTGCATGAGCGCTGGGCGCGCGTTTCAGAAACCGAAACGATATGTCACCCGTTCCACCGGCCACATCCAACAGCTTTTGCCCACTCCGCGGAGCCAGCCAATCCATCATCGCGTTTTTCCAGACCCGGTGAATACCAAGCGACATCGCGTCGTTCATCACGTCATATTTGCTGGCGACATTGGAAAACACGCCATGCACCATGCCCGCTTTGGCATCTTCAGCCACGGTCTGATTGCCGAAATGGGTGGTTTTCTTGTTTGATTGAGTCATCTGGTCTTGCCGAACTGGAATTCAGTCTATTGTTATAGGCAAGTTGAGCAGGGTTACAATGCAGACCCGCGCGGCATAAAGGTGAGCAATGCCAGAACTTCCTGAGGTTGAAACTGTCCGACAAGGCCTGATCTCAGTGATGGAGGGGCAGGTGATCGCATCCGCCGATGTCCGCCGGCCCGATCTTCGCTGGCCGTTTCCACCCAGGATGGCGGCGCGTTTGACTGGGCAAAAGGTTTTGCGGCTTGGAAGGCGTTCAAAATACATTCTGTGTGATCTGGCATCGGGTGAGACGCTGTTGATCCATCTGGGAATGTCGGGCCGGATGCTGATCCAGCAGCCGGATCAGCAAGGCCAGCCTGAAAAACACGATCATGTGGTTCTTGATATGGTTAACGGTGCGCGGATAGTCTTTAACGATACAAGACGATTTGGCGCGATGGACTTATGCGCGACGGACGCTGTTTCCAGTCACAAGTTTCTGGCACAACTTGGGCCCGAGCCATTGGGCAACGAATTTGATCAGGCGTATTTGGTCGCTGCACTTAGGGCGCGAAATACTCCGATCAAGACAGCCTTGTTGGATCAGAAGTTAGTTGCGGGACTTGGTAATATCTATGTCTGCGAAGCACTTTGGCGCGCGCATATTTCCCCGACGGATAAGGCCAGCAGTCTTTCGCCGCGCAGGGCTGCAATCTTGGTGCCGGTGATTCGCGATGTTTTGGCTGAAGCGATCGCCGCTGGCGGCTCTTCTTTGAAGGATTTTCGACAAACAGACGGCGAACTTGGTTATTTCCAGCACAGCTTTGCGGCGTACGGCCGCGAGGGAAAGCCCTGCCGAACCCCTGATTGCAAAGGACAAATTGAACGTATCGTGCAATCGGGTCGTTCGACCTTCTATTGTGCCAAATGTCAAAGATGACTTGAATGATGCGACAAGGGTGCTATTTGAAGTCCCCAGTTTGCAACACAAGGGAACGTGCATGGCTTATGAGACCCTGATCGTCGAAATTGAAGACCATGTCGGCCTAATCCGCCTAAACCGGCCAGATGCGATGAACGCGCTTAACAGTGAATTGTTGGGCGAGTTGGCCATCGCCCTAAAGGCAATGGAAGAAAACGAAAAAGTCCGCGCAATTGTGCTGACTGGTTCGGATAAAGCCTTTGCTGCGGGTGCGGACATCAAAGAGATGTCAGAAAAATCATTCGTTGAAATGTTTACGTCGGATTTTTTCACACCCGAAACCGAAGCATTATTACGGTGCCGAAAACCGATTATTGCCGCCGTTGCTGGCTACGCGCTGGGTGGTGGGTGCGAATTGGCGATGATGTGCGATTTTATCATCTGCGCGGATAACGCAAAATTTGGTCAACCTGAGATTAATCTGGGCGTTATCGCCGGTATCGGCGGGACACAGCGTTTGACCAAGTTCGTTGGCAAATCCAAGTCAATGGAAATGCACCTAACGGGCCGAATGATGGATGCAGAAGAGGCTGAACGTTCGGGTCTTGTCAGCCGTATCGTGCCGCTTAAAAAGTTGCTTGAAGACGCACTTATGACAGCTGCCAAAATTGCTGAACGGTCCTCGCTGACCAATATGGCGGTTAAAGAGGCCGTTAACCGCGCCTACGAAACTACTTTGCGCGAAGGTTTGTTGTTTGAACGCCGGCTGTTCCATTCGCTTTTTGCGACCGAAGACCAATCAGAAGGCATGGCGGCCTTTCTGGAAAAACGCGAACCGCAATTCCGCGGGAAATAGGATACGGCGTGGCTTTGTGCTTAAGGCCACTTTTTGCTTCCCTTCGATGTGATTCTCTCCTATAGGCCACAGCACATGCGCGCGAGGCCCGCTCTGGCTGGATCGACTGGTTTTTGAAACCAGCTGGGGAACACGTGCGCTGAAATTGTAACAACCCCGGAAAGGGATCCGCTCATGGCCAATACGCCACAATCCAAAAAACGCGCGCGCCAAGCCGAGCGCCGTACGCTGGTTAACAAAAACCGCCGTACACGCATCCGTACACATCTGCGTAAAGTTGAAGAAGCAATTGCCAGTGGCGACCAAGTTGCCGCCGCAGCAGCACTTAAAGCGGCCCAGCCTGAAATCATGCGTGGCGTGACCAAAGGCATTTTGCACAAGAATACAGCAAGCCGCAAAGTTTCGCGTCTTTCTTCACGGGTTAAGGCGCTTACTGCTTAACACTTGTTTGATAGAATCATTTGAAAAGGGCGCATCCTGAACAGGGTTGCGCCCTTTTGCGTTCCAAAAGGCGCACACTGCATCGATTTTTGAGCACGGCAAATTCTACTTTTCAGACGAACTCTATGGGTGAAACAACCCTCAGACCATAGATTTAGGGGTGGGCCAAACAACGTTAGATTCGCTGACAGGGAATGTTTCTGTCAAGCGTGAAGATAAGTTGAAATGGTATTCTGACCCCTGCTAACTTGTCCAAGTGATACAAAACGTCTGGGGGGACAGAGTTGGTCACGGATGATGACAGTAATGTCACGGATGTGCTGCCGCACAAATCTTGGGAAGCCTTGAAAGACCTAAACGGTGTTTTGGTTGATCTGCGTACCAAGGCTTATTGGCCCTTTGCTGGGGCCACAGATATGTCGGGCATTTTTCAAAAGCCCATACAAATCGAACGGCTGGCCTTTCCGGAAATGTCCGTGGACCCCAAGTTTAAAGACGCGCTTTTTTCACACTTTGGGGGCGGTTTCCCCAATTAATATTTTTGCTTGTGGCTTGGGTGTTTGCTCACTCGGTGCTGGAGAATACGTAGTTGACGTGATTAAGGAAATTAGACGCAAGACACTTTGCATCAATGTAGCAAAGGGACTCGAAGGGGATTTAGACGGTGGAAAACACCGCATTGCCCTGAATGGCTGGAGAACTGGCAAGCTGGCATGGCGCCAAACTTGACGAACAATAAAATTGGAACGGATGAAGATGACTAAAAACACCTGGGGGCGTGTGCAAGATGAACTTAAAGCGACAATTGGCAAAGATGCGTATAAAAATTGGATAGAACCACTTGAATTGGTTGAAGAAAGCAAAGGCCTGATCCGTTTTGCTGTGCCGACCAATTTTTTCGGCGATTGGGTTTCGCGCAATTACGGCGACCGTATCTTGCAAGGGTTTCTTGACGATGGTTTCCCTGTTGAACGCCTTGATTTCACGGTGCCTACGCGCCAAGCGTCGCAGTCTGCCAAAAGAACGAATATATCAGCGTCGGCTGTAGCGACGCAAAAAGCCGCCAAAGCAACTGAAACTGAGCTGCCCGGTTCCAAACTTGACAAGCGGTTCACCTTCGATGGGTTTGTCGTTGGCAAGCCAAATGAGCTTGCTCATGCCGCAGCTCGTCGGGTTGCCGAAGGCGGCCCTGTCACGTTTAACCCGTTGTTTCTGTACGGCGGCGTTGGTCTGGGCAAAACACATTTGATGCATGCTATTGCTTGGGAAATCCAAAACCGACAGCCCGAGGCCAAGGTGTTATACCTGTCTGCTGAACAATTCATGTACCGTTTTGTGCAATCTCTGCGGTTCAAGGACATGCACGGATTCAAGGAAATGTTCCGGTCTGTTGATGTGTTAATGGTTGATGATGTTCAGTTCATTGCGGGTAAAGAATCCACGCAAGACGAGTTTTTTCATACGTTCAATGCGCTGGTTGATCAGAACAAACAGATCGTCATTTCGGCAGATCGAGCGCCCGGTGAAATTAATGGGCTGGAAGAACGAATTAAGTCACGTCTGCAATCGGGGCTGGTTGTCGATCTTCACCCGACGGATTACGAACTGCGGCTTGGTATTCTGCAATCCAAGGCCGAAACCCAGGAAAAGCACTATCCCGGCGTTGAATTATCGGATGGCGTTCTGGAATTTCTGGCCCACAGGATTTCAACGAACGTGCGTGTGCTTGAAGGCGCGTTAACCCGTCTGTTCGCCTTTGCCTCGCTTGTTGGGCGCGAGGTAACCCTTGACGTGGCGCAGGAATGTCTTGCGGATATTTTACGCGCGTCTGATCGTAAAGTCACGATTGACGAGATTATTCGCAAGGTGGCTGATCATTATAACCTGCGGCTGTCTGACATGTTGTCGCCAAGACGCGCGCGCGCCGTTGCCCGCCCGCGTCAGGTTGCGATGTTCCTGTCTAAGATGCTGACTTCAAAATCGCTGCCGGAAATCGGCCGGCGCTTTGGCGGACGCGATCACACAACGGTCATCCATGCGGTGCGGAAAATCGAAGAGCTGAAAGCGATTGATAACCAAATCGCCGAAGACGTCGAATTGCTGCGTCGGATGCTTGAGGCTTAGGTGTCAAATTCCGGTTAATCGCCCCGCAACTGCATTGAAACCGGTTGCGGGCTTGACCGTGCCCACTTTCCCGTAAACAAAGAGAAAACGATTGATTTTAAGGGTGGTTCGGCTAGGCTGCGCACCCCGACACGGGTGAGGAGCGGAATTCATGAAGGTCAGTATCGAGCGCAGCGCGCTACTAAAAGCAATGAGCCAGGCGCAATCGGTGGTCGAGCGGCGAAACACTATCCCTATCCTTGCGAATGTTTTGATCGAAGCAGAAGGCAACGCCGTCAGTTTTCGGGCCACGGATTTGGACATTGAAGTTGTTGATAAGGCGCTGGCGAATGTCGAACGCGCGGGCGCCTCAACTGTCGGGGCGCACACTTTGCACGAGATCGTGCGCAAATTGCCGGATGGCTCAAGCGTCGAATTGACTGATGACGGCGCTTCGGGGCGTTTGGAAATTCGAGCCGGGCGGTCAAGCTTTTCGCTGGCGACCCTGCCAAAAGAAGATTTCCCAGTGATGGCGAATTCGGAATATAGCTGTAATTTCACGGCTGCCGCACCCGTTTTGCGGCGCTTGTTCGACAAGTCGAAATTCGCAATATCGACAGAAGAAACACGGTATTACCTGAATGGTGTCTACATGCACGCATCCGACGGTGCCTCAGGTAAAGTGCTGCGCTGTGTGGCGACTGATGGTCATCGGTTGGCGCGGATTGATGCGGATTTGCCAGATGGTGCCGCGGATATGCCAGGTGTGATTGTTCCGCGCAAAACTGTCGGCGAATTGCGCAAATTGCTGGAAGATGACGACATGCAAATTGCGGTTTCTGTGTCTGAAACCAAAATTCGTTTTGCCACGCCTGAAATCATGCTGACATCCAAGGTTATAGACGGAACTTTTCCTGACTACACACGGGTTATTCCTGCGGGCAATACCCGCCGTCTTGAAGTGGATGCCGCGGAATTTGCCAAAGCCGTTGATCGGGTTTCCACGGTATCATCAGAACGCTCGCGCGCTGTGAAATTATCATTGGATGAAGATCGTTTGGTTCTGTCGGTTAATGCGCCAGACAGCGGCGCTGCTGAAGAAGAGCTTGCCGTCGCGTATAGCGATGAGCGATTGGATATCGGTTTTAACGCGAAATATTTGCTGGAAATTGCCAGCCAAGTAGATCGCGAAAATGCTGTTTTCATGTTCAATTCATCAGGCGATCCAACTTTGATGCGCGAAGGCAATGACGAATCGGCGGTTTATGTCGTGATGCCGATGCGGGTGTAACCCGTTGGCAGGGCTCGCCCTTTTCGAACTATCGCTTTCTCATTTTCGATCTTACAGATCTATCCGACTATCATTTGGCCCAGAACCAATCGCCTTTTTTGGCGCCAATGGTGCTGGCAAAACCAACATACTTGAGGCGGTTTCCTTATTGTCACCTGGACGCGGAATTCGCCGTGCAGGGGTTGAAGAAATGGCTCGCAGTCCGGAAAATCTTGGGTGGAAGTTAACGGCCAACCTTCAAAGCCTTGGTCACGAACATGAACTTGAAACCTGGGCGGAACCGGGTTCATCGCGGCAAGTTCGCATTGATGGCAAGGCGGCTTCGCAATTGGCTTTGGGAAAGCTGGCTCGCATTGTTTGGTTGGTGCCGTCAATGGATCGTTTGTGGTTGGAAGGGGCCGAAGGCAGGCGGCGGTTTTTAGATCGCATGGCGCTCTCGTTTTTCCCTAGGCATGCAGAGGCCACGCTGGCTTATGACAAGGCCATGCGCGAGCGCAATCGCCTGCTGAAAGACGGCGTCAGCGACGACAGTTGGTATCGTGCGCTTGAGGGTCAGATGGCGGTGGCTGGGGCCGACATAACCCGCAACCGTATTGATACAGTGCATAAGTTAATGACGGCGCAACAAAGCGCCAAAACCGCATTTCCAACTGCGGATTTGGCATTGTTGTCGCGCGAGGACAGCGAAACAGCAAATGACGCGGATGATTTCGCGCAAGCCCTTGCACGTGGCCGTCACAAAGACATGGCGGCTGGGCGTACGTTGATCGGGCCACATCGGGCAGATATTGGTGCGGTTTTTGCGGCTAAGGACATGGAGGCCAAGCTTTGCTCGACCGGTGAGCAAAAGGCATTGCTGATTTCACTGATCTTGGCCAATGCGCGTGCGTTGGCGGAGGAATTTGGCGCACCTCCCATTATTCTGCTGGATGAGGTGGCAGCACATTTAGATGCAGATCGCAGAGCTGCGCTTTATGACGAAATATGCGGACTTAAAGCCCAAGCTTGGATGACCGGAACAGATGCTTCTTTGTTTGCCGCCTTGGAAGGACGTGCCAAGTTTGTAGAGGTTCTCGAAGGTGAAAATGGGTCGGTAGCTATTGAAAGAGACGTAATATGAGGTATTTGACGGCAACAATCGTGTTTTTGTCGGCAGTAAATCTGACATTTTCTTCTTCAGCTGAGGACGCCGAACATTATTATGGGGTCGGTTGGCAAGACGACGGAAACCACTGGTCGATTGAGGTGCTTCTAAGCGATAAATCGGCGCAGATTGTTTACCCATCGTTGGAATGTTCTGGCGATTGGACACTGGTTTCTGCCACCTCGGATCAGTTGCACTTCATTGAAACCATTGTCGACGGAAAAGAAGATTGCGTTGAAACGGGCGACATATTTTTAGACCCGTTGCCAAATGGCGGCTATCTCTATTCCTGGAATGCGCCAGGACAATCAACCGCCGCACGTGCAATATTGTTTGCTGCAATCGCTGGACGGTTGACCTATATGGAACAATTAATGGTCACATTAGACAGTGTAGAACTTGGCTATATGCAGCCTGAATTCTTGGAATAATTCGGAACACTCCTGCCGCCAATTCTGCCAACCAATGAACCACAAAATATTGTGTCTTACCCGTGACATTCCCCACTGAAACACGTATATATAGCGGGTAAAAACATGGGCAGGACCAATGGCTGACAACGAACAAAAATCTGAAGAGTATGGCGCCGATTCCATTAAAGTTCTCAAAGGCTTAGAGGCTGTTCGCAAACGGCCTGGCATGTATATTGGCGATACCGACGATGGTTCGGGCTTGCACCACATGGTTTACGAAGTTGTCGACAACGGCATTGACGAAGCCTTGGCTGGCCATTGCGATACAGTGACGGTGATTATCCATGCCGACAGCTCGGTTTCGGTTAGCGACAATGGGCGCGGCATTCCTGTCGGTATTCATGAAGAAGAAGGTGTTTCGGCGGCCGAGGTTATCATGACCCAGCTGCACGCAGGCGGCAAATTTGACAGCAATTCTTACAAAGTTTCGGGTGGTTTGCACGGTGTTGGCGTCTCGGTGGTCAATGCGTTGTCAGAATGGCTGGAACTGCGTATTTGGCGCGATGGCAAGGAACATGTGGCACGGTTCGCGCATGGCGATACCACGGAACACCTGAAGGTCGTTGGCGATGCTAATGGCAGGAAGGGCACCGAAGTGCGATTTTTGGCCTCGACCAAGACATTTTCGGACCTGGAATACAGCTTTAAGACGCTGGAACACCGCTTGCGTGAATTGGCATTTCTGAACTCTGGCGTGCGGATAAAAATTGAAGACTTGCGCCCTGCTGAAAAGCTGACTTCCGAGATGATTTACGAAGGTGGCGTGCGCGAATTTGTGCGCCATCTGGATCGTAGCAAAACAGCGATGCTGGAAGAGCCGATTTATATTCACGGTGTGCGCGACGACATCGAAGTTGAAGTGGCGATGTGGTGGAACGATAGTTATCACGAAAACGTCCTGCCGTTTACCAACAACATCCCGCAACGCGATGGTGGCGCGCATTTGGCTGGTTTTCGCGGGGCGCTAACACGAACGATCAACGCCTATGCGGCCTCGTCTGGTATCGCAAAAAAGGAAAAGATCAACTTTACGGGTGACGATGCCCGAGAAGGCCTGACCTGCGTGCTGTCGGTTAAGGTTCCTGATCCGAAATTTTCCAGCCAGACCAAAGACAAGTTGGTGTCATCAGAGGTGCGCCCAGCAGTAGAAGGCTTGGTTAACGAAAAGCTGGCCGAATGGCTGGAAGAGAATCCAAGTGACGCAAGGATCATTGTCAGCAAGATTGTTGAGGCCGCAGTTGCCCGGGAAGCCGCCCGCAAAGCCCGCGATTTAACACGGCGCAAGACGGCAATGGATGTGGCGAACCTGCCGGGAAAACTGGCGGACTGTCAGGAAAAAGATCCAGCCTTATCTGAAATCTTCATCGTGGAAGGGGACTCAGCGGGAGGGTCGGCCAAACAGGGTCGCTCGCGGCGCGATCAGGCTGTGCTGCCACTGCGCGGTAAAATCCTGAATGTGGAACGCGCACGATTTGACCGGATGCTGTCCAGCGAAACTATCGGCACGCTGATTACAGCGCTTGGAACGGGCATTGGTCGCGACGAATTTAACATCGAAAAACTGCGCTATCACAAGGTCATCATTATGACCGATGCGGATGTTGATGGGGCGCATATCAGGACTTTGTTGTTGACCTTTTTCTTCCGCCAAATGCCTGCCTTGATCGAAGGTGGGTATCTGTATGTGGCCGAGCCGCCGCTGTTCAAAGTCAGTCGAGGCAAGTCCGAGGTTTATCTGAAAGACCAGCCGGCGCTCGAAGACTATCTGATCGAACAGGGGCTGGACGGGGCGATTTTGCGTCTTGGGAATGGCACTGAAATGACCGGGGCTGATTTGGCTCGCGTGGTTGAAGAAGCGCGCCAAATTCGCACTATTTTGAATGCTTTTCCAACCCACTATTCGCGCCACATTTTGGAGCAATCGGCGATAGCTGGGGCCTTGGTTCCGGGTCGCGTGGACAGCGATGCACAGGGTATGGCTAATACGGTTGCGACGCGGCTTGATCTTGTGTCACTGGAATTTGAAAAGGGCTGGTCGGGTCGGCCAACTCAGGACGATGGTCTAAAATTTTCCCGCGTTATCAGGGGTGTAGATGAAGTTCGCAGCCTTGATGGTGGCTGTATTCGCTCTGGTGAGTCAAGAAAACTGTCGGGCTTTACCAATAGTTTGCAAGAAGTATACGGCCAACCTGCACGTCTGATCCGCAAGGAAAAGGAAACGGTGATAAATGCGCCGTCTGACTTGTTAGAATTGGTCTTGCGCGAAGGTGAGAAAGGCCAATCATTGCAGCGTTATAAGGGTCTGGGCGAGATGAACCCGGATCAGTTATGGGAAACTACGCTTGACCCTGAAGCACGCACTTTGCTGCAAGTGCGGGTCGAAGATATGGCCGAAGCGGATGACCTGTTTACCAAACTGATGGGTGATGTTGTTGAGCCGCGTCGGATATTTATTCAGGAAAATGCGTTGAGTGTTGAGAACCTGGATTTCTAGGGCATTGAAACCTACACAAAGTCTGCACAACCTGTACACAAGGCGTACTTACAATCTGTGCCGATAGGGCGGAGCCTTGGGCGGGGATATTTTGAAAAAGAAAAATTTGCGGCTTTAGCGCGGATTCTTGTTAATAAACGCGTCGACCATTTTCACGATCTTTGGCGATAGTAACGGCGTTATTACATGGCCCATACCTTCGATGATTTCGAGATCAGCATTTGGGATTAACGCAGCGATTTCACGGCCAGCGTCAGCAGGGATCAAAGTGTCGGCCGCCCCGTGAATAACAAGGGTTGGCACGTTTACAGATTGTAATAACTCGCGTCTGTCTTGTGCCGACACGGTTGCCAAAGCCTGTCGATTGACTGCGCCAGCTTGGTACCCGCGATCCCAAACAGCGGCGGCTTCGGCGCGAATGTCGGCTTCGGGCATGGGAAAACCTGTGCTGCCCCAATCGTTATGCCCTTTGATCCAACTATCCTGAAATTGGTCCCGATTTTCATCTTCAACCAGAATGTAGTCCAATAAGTTCGTGCTGCGCAATTTGGCGCCAGTCATGACTGCACTGCCGGTCAGCAACCGTTTTGCATGGTCGATTAGTAACAGCTGCGCAATTGCACCGCCCATCGAGATGCCGAATATATGTGCTTTCGGGATATCAAGCGCGTCCATCAAGCCAACCACATCGGCTGCCATGTCATCCAGTGTGTAGGCAAGGGCAGGGAATTCGCCTTTTTGGGTTATGGCGAGAATATCGGATTTGGTGCTGGGCACACCAGATGACTCAAAACTTTGCGATAGGCCAATATCGCGGTTGTCAAAAACGATGACCCTATAGCCTTTATCGGCAAAACCTTGCGTAAGTTCGGTTGGCCATTGAATAAGCTGTGTACCAAGACCCCGGATCATGACGAGCGGCACGCCGTCACGCGCACCAAATTCTTTGTATTCCAACATTATGCCGTTAGCTTTGATCTGCATTCTGTCTACCTGTTCTTTGGCCATATTGTAGGAAACCAATCATCCCGCAGTTTTTGCCCCTCGACCATGTCATGCCCGGGAAATGGCGGCGATGTGCGGCCGGGGCGTTCTGTGTAGCGGGCATCATCCCCAAGCCAGCGGATCGACAAAGCGCGACGCCGTGCAGATTTCAGATTGCCGCGCGCGCCGTGGGCGGTTCGAAAATCAAACAAAACGGCATCACCCGGCTGCATGGCCCATTCAAGCACCTTGCTGTCGTCAGGATTGGCATCAGGGTCTGGAACCGGGGTCCAATCCTGTTGTTTGGCGTAGAAATCGCCATTATCTGACCAACTTACTGGGCGGATCATTTTTTTCCATTTATGTGATCCTGCAATCAGTCGTAACGAGGCGTCTTCAACGGGATCAAGCGGTATCCAAAAGCTGACGGTCTGTTGGCCCGATACGAAATAATACGGAATATCCTGATGCCAGGGCGTCGGTTTTGGCGTGCCGGGTTCTTTGACCAGCACGTGATCGTGGAAAATCTGCGCGGTCTTGGATTGCATGGCTTTGGCTGCCGTTTCCGCCATTGGGCTGTTGCGGATCACATGCTCAAATTCAGGGATGCGGTTCCAGTTGCAATAATCATCAAAGAACCGTCCATCGGTTACCGCATTTTCTGACGCATATTCGCTGGGCTCGGACATATTACGGTCAACACCTGCGCGCATTTCTTCGACCCAGTCGGTGAAAACACCGCGGAGCAACACCGCTCCATCACGTTGAAAATCATTGATTTGTTGTTCAGAAATCATTTCAAAGCCCCTAGGATGTAATTTGCTGTCATAAGATCAAGATGCGCGCCACCTCCGTTTTTGAACAAAGTGATCTCATCGTCCTTTTCGCGTTCAAAGTTGCCTTTGGAAAGGTCGTAATAATCAGCCAGCACATCGGTGCGGCGAATTGCGCCAGATGCAAGCGGGTCGATCAGCTCGCCGATATGGGCCAGTGTTGTGTCAAAGCTGTCGACGAAAATACGTGACCTTTGCATGGCTGTATCATCAGCTTCGCGCATTGACGGGATATAGGCGCCGATTAGATCAACATGCTGGCCGGAGCGCAGCCATTCACCCTTTAACACGGGTGTCTTGCTCATGGTGGCACTGGTGACAATATCGGCATTTGCAACGGCATGCGGTAGATCGGTGACTGCAGTCACTTCATGATCTTTGAAGGTGGCTGCCAAAGTTTCAGCCTTGGATGCAGTGCGGTTCCAAATTTGGAAACGGGCGTTGGGAAACAGCGTTGAATAGGCGCGAATAAGGTTTGCGGCAACGGTTCCTGCACCCAGGACCAAAATATTCCGACTGTCGGGACGAGCTAGTTTTTGGGCGGCCAGCAGGCTGTCGCCAACGGTTTTCCATTTGGTCACAAGATGAAAATCAATCGTAGCCTTCAAGACGCCGGTCGTGTCGTCAAACAGGGTCAGAATGCCGTTGATATTGGGCAAGTTATGGGCGCCATTGTTGGGGAAAACCTGGGCTGTTTTGACCGCAATGCCCAAGCCATCAATCCAAGCGTGACGCGATAGCATCGTGTCGGGTTCGCGCGTCATGACAACATCTTGCACCTGGGCTTTTGGTCGGGCGTGACCTTGTTCAAGGGCTTGTGTCAGGTCAAGCCAGTTTAGGTGCTTGTCGGCCTCGTCAAAGGTAATGTTGCGAAAGGTCATTTATATTCCTGCCTCTTTATCTGTCAGTAGGCCTTGCGCGACTAGGGCATGGGCCCATCCGTCGGGGTCGGTGAAATGGTGTGTTTTCCAACCGCGTGCTCTAGCGGCGTTAATGTTATCCAACCGGTCATCGGTGAACAACAAGCGGTCGGGCGGCAGGTTATATGTGCGTTCAACTTGGTCATAAATTTCTGGCTCGGGTTTGATACTGCCCATTTTGGCCGAAATAAAATGCCTGTCGAAATCAGCTAAGAACGGATATTGGACAGCCGCCATTTGATAAGTTTCGCGGCCAATATTGCTAAGTATGGCAGTGTGAATTCCTTTAGCCCGCAACGCGCTATTCAGGGCGGCGGATTTAGGAATTGCCGGGGTTGCCATGCAAAGCCAACCCGCATGCCATTGGCGGATCTGATCGCGAAACTCTGGGTATTTGTCGGCGGTTTCAAAAACGGTCTCGCGAAATTTGCCACCGCGATCAATGCCATCGTTCATCGCATGAAGGTCAACCTCAGCGAACATACGTTTGCGTTCGGCCACGGGCATGATCGTGTCGAAATACTGCTCGGGTTTCCATTCGATCAGAACGTTGCCGATGTCAAACAGAACGATTTCAGGGCGGGTCATTAGGGGTTTACCGTCGTTTGGGTTCGCGTGCAGAAAGCATACGCCCCTGAACCAGCTCTCGCAAGAAGGCGTAAAGCCCGCCGCCAATGATAAGACTGATCCCGATCCACGCCACTTTGTCTGGCCATTCACCGAAAACAAGGACGCCCCAAAAGATGGCCATTGGCATGGCTACATATTCAAACGGCGCCGCAAGCCCTGCTTCTGCTGAACGATACGCCTGACTGATTAGGTAACCACCAATGGTACTGGATAAACCCAGCATTACAAAAATCACATAGTCACT
>JBLHMX010000033.1:0-18772 GCA_047622625.1 Paracoccaceae bacterium
TCGAAGCCGCGCGCCTGAAGCGCTTGGGCGCAATGGTTGATAAGGCCCTAAAGGGCAAAGTGGTGGCGCGCGATGCCTTAAAGGATCGCGACAAAATCAAGAAGCGCGAGCGCGATTTTATTGTGCCGACAGAAATTACATTTGATAACGAAGGCTCGGAAATCTACACGATCATCGAAGTTGATACCCGCGATCGGCCGGGCTTGTTGTATGATTTAACCCGCACAATCACCAATAATAACATTTATATCGCCAGCGCTGTTATCGCCACTTATGGTGTGCAGGCCGTAGACGTTTTTTACGTGAAAGATATGTTCGGGCTAAAATTGCATTCCCAATCAAAACGCGACGCTCTTGAACGTAAGTTGATGGAAGCTATTGAGCGTGGCGCCGAAGTGGCGATGGCCTCATGACCCGCCCTATCCGCCTTATCGTGGGGTTTTTTACGGTCGGCGGTTGGACCCTGATTAGCCGGATCGCTGGCTTCATTCGCGATATTATGATCGCGGCATTTCTGGGTGCCGGCCCTGTGGCCGAAGCTTTTCTAATTGCTTTTTCTCTGCCCAATATGTTTCGCCGCTTTTTTGCTGAAGGTGCGTTTAACACAGCCTTTGTGCCGATGTTCTCTAAGAAACTGGAAGCCGGCGAAAACGCCAATGATTTTGCCCGCGATGCCTTGTCTGGCCTGCTAACGATACTGATTGTACTGACCTTGCTGGCGCAAGTTTTCATGCCGTGGCTGGTGCTGGCAATGGCCAGTGGCTTTACCAGCGATGGTCGTTTTGATCTAGCCGTTGATTTTGGCCGCATCGCATTCCCCTATATTCTTTTCATATCCATGGCGGCCCTGATTTCCGGCGCGCTTAATGCAATGGGGCGTTTCTGGGTGGCCGCAGCTGTACCCGTAGCCCTGAACGTTCTGTTCATCGGCAGCATGGCACTTGCCGCAAAATTTGGCTGGGACATCGGGCGCGCTTTGATTTGGACTGTGCCTATCGCAGGGGTGGCGCAACTCGCGCTGGTCTGGTTCGCAGCCGCGCGCGAAGGCTTGCGCCTTTGGCCGCGATGGCCGCGTATGACGCCAGAACTGAAACGCCTAGCCGTCATCGCCGGGCCAGCTGCGCTGGCTGGCGGTGTGGTTCAGGTCAATCTTTTGGTCGGCCGCCAAGTCGCCAGCTTTTTTGATGGCGCGATTGCTTGGCTGAACTATGCCGATCGCCTGTACCAACTGCCACTCGGTGTAGTTGGTATTGCCATAGGCGTGGTGTTATTGCCTGATCTGTCACGCAAATTGCGCGGCAAAGATGATGCAGGCGCGCGCGACGCTGTTAACCGAGCCGCTGAATTTTCACTGGCCTTAACCTTACCCGCTGCCGTGGCCCTGATCGTGATCCCTTTGCCACTGGTTTCGGTGCTTTTTCAACGCGGCGCTTTTTCTGCAAGCGATGCGGCGATGACCGCCCAAGCTTTGGCAATTTACGGCATGGGCCTACCTGCGTTCGTGTTGCACAAAGTGCTACAACCGCTTTATTTCGCCCGCGAAGACACCAAACGCCCATTTTATTATGCCCTGGTGGCAATGATCATAAATGCAGGCCTTGCAATCGGGTTATCCGGCACAATCGGATTTTTAGCCGCTGCGATTGCCACCACGTTTGCCAGCTGGGCGATGGTGGCGTTGTTGTGGCGCGGTTCCCGGCAGTTTGGCAAAGCCGCGATGGCGGATACTAGACTTAAACGAGTAACCCCGCGCATAATCCTCGCCTCGCTTGTGATGGGCGGCGGCCTTTGGTTCGGCGCAGGTTTTTTGCACGCTGCGCTAAACACTGCAGGCCTGCGCTATGGTGCGCTGGTTATTTTGGTCGCGGGTTCGATCGCCTTATACGCAATTGCTATCGTCGCCTTTGGAGCATTGACTAAAGATGATCTGAGAAAAGCCCTGAAACGCGGATAGATTTCCTTTTGGCATGAATGCCCCCGGTGCGGCGTATTAAACTTTTTTTACCGCCGACGGCGTATCTGATTAACCATTTCGGCGATCCGCCGCGCGCCGCCCGGTGCCAAGACAAATGAAAGCCCAAAACCGGTAACAAACCCGGCGATGTCGGCGATCCAATCATCGCCGCCGCCAAAAACCAGCTTGAAGAACAATTGCAGCCCCATCAGGAACGCGATTAAAGAAAATGCGCGCGCTTGCCCTTCCCCTTCGTGCCTTGCTCGCACCCACAACACAAATGTGAACGCCCCGATCATGCCGTAAACTGCAGGGAACGCCCCCAAAAGCGGGATGTTAGTTTCCAAAAACAAGGCATAAGTCAGCGCACCAACAATAGTGCTGGCCATAAAGATCGCGACAAATGCGAAAGCCGAAAACAGCTCGGCCACCATCTTGCCAATGGCCAACAGCATTACAACGGCAAACAGCGCGTGGGTGAAATTGCCATGTATAAATGGATACGTAATAAACCGCTGCAAATGCTCAACAGGGAAACGCCCGGTTTCCATCATCCAACTTAAAGCGGTGTCAAAAAATGCAAAGCGGCTGAACGCTTCAATGCGCCAGCCAATTCCGTTGGCACCGCCTAAGAATCCGCTTTCTGCGGCTTGCAAAGCCAGCTCAACCCCGACTATGGCCAACACGAACACCCAGACAACGGGTGCAATAGGATTGAAAGGCGGGGCGTTAAGATCGTCTGAATGCATGGTTGTTTTCCGTTGTTGACGGGCGTTTGGCCGCAAGCGATAAGGCACGCCAATACCCATGTCCAGTCTAGGAGATTACCATGGCCGATGACGCCCATACGCCTGGTCCCATTGCCGCTAGCCATAAGCCCCGGGTATTTTCTGGTATTCAGCCAACTGGAAACCTGACCCTTGGCAATTACCTTGGCGCGGTCAAACGCTTTGTTGAAATGCAGGAAAGCGGCATCGAAACTATTTACTGCATGGTAGATCTGCACGCCATTTCCACCTGGCAAGACCCAACAGACCTGAAACGCGCGACCCGCGAATTGGCGGCGGGTTTCATCGCCTCTGGTCTTGATCCGGCAAAATCTATTTTATTCAATCAAAGCCAGGTACAGGCCCACGCCGAACTGGGCTGGATATTCAATTGCGTGGCGCGCATGGGGTGGCTGAACCGCATGACGCAGTTCAAAGACAAGGCAGGCAAAAACCGTGAAGCAGCCAGCGTTGGATTGTTTTCTTACCCGACGCTGATGGCCGCGGATATTTTGGTTTATCACGCGACGCACGTGCCTGTCGGCGAAGATCAAAAACAGCATCTTGAATTGACCCGCGACATCGCAGCTAAATTCAACCACGATTTCAAAACTGATTTCTTTCCAATCACGGAACCCGTGATCGAAGGCGACACAACCCGTGTGATGAGCCTGCGCGACGGCAGCAAGAAAATGTCAAAATCTGACCCCAGCGATATGAGCCGAATCAATCTGACCGACGACGCCGACACCATTGCCAAGAAAATTCGGAAAGCCAAAACTGATGCAGACCCTTTACCTGATAACCTGAAAGACCTTGAAGGTCGACCAGAAGCCCGCAATCTGGTGAATATCTATGCTGGTTTGTCGGGCGTCAGTGCTGAAAAAGTTGTGACCGATCATGCAGGCGCACAATTTGGCCAGTTCAAACCTGAACTTGCTGAACTTGCTGTCGAAAAGCTTGCGCCGATCTCGGCTGAGATGACTCGTTTGATGAACGATGTTTCTGAAATCGACAAGTTTCTGGGCCTTGGTGCTGACAAAGCCGCGGCAATCGCCAACCCGATCCTTGCGGCCACATACGACATTGTTGGCTTGGTGCGCTCGAGACAAGTCTGAAATGAAAGCTGGCAAAAGTAATTGCCGGATACTCTATACCTGAATTCTTGAACTAAGTCTGATACCGCAACTAATTCATTTGGTTCAAAGTCTTGACCGCCATATAAACCACTAAACTCAGCATAAGAGACTGTTTTTCTTACCTTATTGCACAATTTCGAATTTCTATTGCTAAAGATCAACGCTGGACCTCTTTGTCTGTCAATGATTAGATGTTTGCAAATTCAGCAAGGAAACCAAAATGGCCGCCGGAACCAACATCCACACATATTTCCAAGGAACTTGGCAAAAGGGCAACGTGCCAATCATGGGTGCCGCGGATCACGGCGCATGGTTAGGGTCTACTGTGTTCGACGGTGCCCGTTTATTTGAGGGCGTTACGCCTGATTTGCTGGCCCATTGCGAACGCGTTAATAACTCGGCCATTGCGCTGGGACTAACACCAACTCATGCCGCCCAAGACATTCTGGCGATCACCCTTGAAGGGCTAAAGCTGTATCCTGCAAATACGCCAGTTTACATTAGACCAATGTACTGGGGAATTGACAGCGGCCATGCCGGAATTATCCCGTTAGAAAACGTGACCGGGTTTTGCATTTGCCTTGAAGAAATCCCGATGGCGCAAGCATCAGTCGGCACAACTTTGACCACAACACAGTTCCAACGGCCAATGATTAGCAACGCAATCGTTAATGCCAAAACCGGGGGACTTTATCCCAATAACGCCCGCATGCTGCGCGAAGCCCAAGCCAAAGGGTTCGGCAATGCGCTTGTTGCAGATGCGCTGGGCAATGTTGCTGAAACAGCCAGCGCCAACGTATTTATGGCCAAGGACGGCGAGGTGTTTACACCCGTTGCCAACGGTACGTTTTTGGCTGGGATCACACGCGCAAGGCATATGAATTTGCTCGCCAGAAGCGGCATCAAAGTCCATGAAACTGTTTTAAGTTTCGATGACTTTCGCGGCGCTGACGAGGTCTTTCTAACAGGCAATATGAGCAAAATCACACCAGTCACTGCCTTTGATGACGTGCATTATCAGCAAGGCCCTGTGACGAAACTGGCGCGCGAGCTTTATTGGGATTGGGCCCATTCCAAAGACATCTAGCCAAAGCGATCATGTCGCATGACAGCAGCCTTAGCTTGCGTCCGTGCCCCACATGGGCGATATTTCACGCGATATTTGCCAAATCGGCTTTTGACACGATAGGAAATCCCCAATGCGCAAGTTTTTGGTCATACTCGACAGCTCTACAGAATGTTTGAATGCCATGCGGTTTGCGGCCCTGCGCGCAGCGAATACGGGCGGTGGTGTCACCATATTGGCCGTGATTGCGCCTGAAGAATTCAACCACTGGATTGGTGTCGCTGACATCATGCGCCAAGAAGCCCGGGAAAGAATAGAAGCGCATTTCGAGGTGTTTTCCAAGCGTATGATCGACAAAGAAGGCGTCTCGCCCAACCTAGAAATCCGCGAAGGCAAGATGGAAACGGAAATCATCGATTACATTCACGGCAATCCAGAAATCGGGGTTTTGGTACTTGGGGCAGGAACCGGCAAAGAAGGTCCCGGCCCGTTAGTCAGCTATATGCTGCGCTCGTCCGGGTCGATGCCGATACCGGTGACAATTGTGCCCGGCGGGATGAGCAAAGAAGCCATTATTGCTGTCTCGTAACCCAAATTTAGAACGATTCTAGTGATCTTGACAATTTTGCTTGGGATAGGCATATCTTGAGTCAAGTTTGCAAAGGAAATGCCATGTTTATCCAGACCGAAGCCACACCAAACCCCGCTACACTGAAATTCTTACCGGGACAAACCGTGCTGGAAACAGGCACAGCCGATTTCCCGTCGTCCGACGTGGCAGGCAATTCGCCGTTGGCCGTTCGGATATTCAGCGTCAGCGGTGTGACTGGTGTGTTTTTCGGCATTGATTTTATCACTGTGACCAAACAGGACGACTTAGATTGGAACCACTTGAAACCAGCGGTTCTTGGCGCGGTCATGGAACATTTTCAATCTGGCGATGCCGTTCTTACTGGCGAAAATGTTGACAGTGGCCATACCAAAACCGAAGGCCCCGACAGCGAGATCGTCACACAGATCAAGGAATTGCTTGATACGCGTGTGCGCCCCGCCGTGGCACAAGATGGTGGTGATATTACCTTCCACGGGTTTGAACGCGGTGTTGTTTATCTGGCGATGAAAGGCGCGTGTGCTGGTTGTCCATCTTCCACAATGACGCTTAAAATGGGCATCGAAAACCTGCTGCGGCACTACATCCCAGAAGTGACCGAGGTTCGCCCAGTTGCCGCCTAACAAACTGGTTCTGGCATTTGATACATCGGCCGCGCATTGCGCGGTCGCTTTGCTTTTGGGCGACACGGTTTTGGCAGAACGAGTTGAAGAAATGAACAAAGGCCAAGCCGAACGATTATTTCCCCTTCTCAGCGAAATATTGGATGAAGCAGGCAAAAATTGGCCGGACCTTGATGCCATTGGCGTCGGCATCGGCCCCGGCAACTTTACCGGCATTCGCCTTTCCGTTTCGGCAGCGCGGGGATTGGCTTTGTCGCTTGAAAAACCAGCGATTGGCGCCTCGATGCTGGAAGTCTTGCGGTTTGATACACCCGGATCAGTATTGGCCTTGATCGATGCCAGGCGCGATCAGGTTTATGCGCAATCATCCGTGGGTGAAGAACCACAATTGATCGACATCAAAACCATATGCGACAGTTTTCGCAGCAAGATTGATGTCTGTATCGGCCATCAAGCCGCTGAGATCGCGCAATCTTTGGGTGCGCGCTCGTCAAGCGCCAAGCACTCTGTTGCGGTTGCCATTGCCCGACTTGCTGCCAGTCGCTTGCACACACAAAACGCCCGCCCTGCGCCGCTATATCTAAAGGCCGCCGATGCTGCCGCTTCACGCGATGCACCGCCGGTAATTTTGGCATGACACCTGACGAACTGGCGCATTTGCACCAACTGTGTTTCAAAACACCCCGCCCGTGGAGCCGGGCCGAGTTTAGCGATCTTTTAGACAGCAAACATGTGTTTCTAATCACCCATCAACAGGGGTTCGCCCTTGGCCGCCTTGCTGGTCCCGAAGCCGAACTACTAACGCTTGCGGTTCATCCAAATGCACGGCGAACAGGTGTTGGTACGGTGTTAATGGAAATGTTTGAAAAAACTGCTGTACAACACAATGTCCAGCAATTGTTTTTGGAAGTGTCTGAAAACAATACCGCCGCAATAGAACTTTATTGCCGCGCCGGATATCAAGATGCCGGATACCGCAAAGATTATTACATCGACGCAACTGGCGAGAAATCGTCGGCAAATGTGATGACGCGAACCCTAAAAAACGGGTGAAGCGTGATCGATCAAGTTATCCACAGGTAATACCGCCAAAAAGTGGAATATTTGGTAAAAAAACAGCTTTATTCTGCGAAAACGGTTGACCCGCTTTGGGCGCATGGTTCTTAATCGCGCACGGGCTTCTGTTTAACAGCGGCTGATCTGGAGTTGGGCTTCATTGGTCTGTTTCAATGACACCACCCCAAAAGAAATAACAATCGGGAGAAAAATATGTCCTTTATGAAAACAATACTTGGTACAGCCAGCGCGCTTGCCATTTCGGCCACTGCGGTGCTTGCCGATCCTGCCATCATCTTTGATATTGGCGGTAAATTCGATAAATCCTTCAACGAAGCTGCCTTTGCTGGCGCTGAACGGTGGGCTGCGGAAACTGGCGGAAGCTATCGCGAGTTTGAAATCTCGTCCGAAGCACAGCGCGAACAGGCTTTGCGTCGCTTTGCCGAAGCAGGCAACAACCCAATCGTAATGACTGGCTTTGCATTTGCGTCCTCGCTTGAAGTTGTTGCTGCTGATTTTCCGGACACAAAGTTCGCGATCATCGACATGGTTGTTGGCAACGACAACGTAGCGTCCGTTGTGTTTAACGAGCACGAAGGGTCTTACCTTGTAGGTGTTGCTGCAGCGTTGGCGTCAAAATCCGGCACTGTTGGCTTTATCGGCGGCATGGATATCCCTCTGATCCGTAAATTCGCTTGTGGCTATGTCCAAGGCGTTAAAGCGGCAAATGGTGACGCGACTGTTATCCAGAATATGACAGGCACAGATTACCATGCTTGGAACGATCCGGTTAAAGGTGGCGAGCTGACCAAAGCACAAATCGGCCAAGGCGCTGATGTTGTTTACGCGGCGGCTGGCGGTACAGGTGTTGGCGTTCTGCAAACTGCAGCCGACGAAGGCATCTTTTCAATCGGCGTTGATAGCAACCAAAACTACCTGCACCCGGGTTCAGTTCTGACGTCTATGGTCAAACGCGTTGACGTCGCCGTTTACAACGCATTCAGCCAAGGTGCTGATCTTGTACCTGGTTTCAGCGTTCTTGGCCTGGCCAATGGCGGTATTGATTACGCAATTGACGAGCACAACGCTGGCGTTTTCTCGGCGGATATCAAAGCCGCTGTTGATACTGCAAAAGCAGGCATTATTGATGGCTCGATCCAAGTGCATGACTATATGTCAAGCGACAGCTGCCCAGTAAGCTAAGGCAGATATTCGTGACTAAACCAACTGATACGGGGCGACAGGAAACTGCCGCCCCGGCGATCGAGCTTAAAGGCATTTGCAAATCCTTTGGCCCTGTGCAGGCGAACAAAGACATTTCGATGTCGGTCGCCAAAGGCGCAATCCACGGAATTGTCGGAGAAAACGGCGCAGGTAAATCAACCCTGATGTCGATCCTTTACGGCTTTTACAAAGCCGACGCAGGCGAGGTCTTCGTAAACGGCAAACTCACCACTATCCCCGACAGTCAAGCCGCCATAGCCGCAGGCATCGGCATGGTGCATCAGCATTTCATGCTGGTTGAAAATTTTACAGTTCTGGAAAACATCATCCTTGGCGTTGAAGAAGGCGCTTTACTAAAACCGTCACTTGCCAAAGCCCGCAAGGTGCTGATGGAACTGGCCCATGAATACGAACTGGATGTCGACCCGGACGAGATTATCGAAAATCTGTCTGTGGGCCACCAGCAACGTGTTGAAATCCTGAAAGCTCTGTACCGTCAGGCCGATATTCTGATCCTTGACGAACCGACCGGCGTGCTTACCCCGTCCGAGGCCGATCACTTGTTCCGCATTCTGTCTAATCTGCGCGATCAGGGCAAAACGATCATTCTTATCACGCACAAACTGCGCGAAATCATGAGCGCGACCGACACCGTCAGTGTAATGCGCCGCGGCGAAATGACCGCGACCGTTAAAACCGCAAATACCAGCCCAGCTGAATTGGCCGAACTGATGGTCGGGCGCAAAGTATTGTTAAGCGTCGATAAAAAACCTGCAAAAACAGGCGAAACCCTGCTTGAAGTTAACAACCTTCGCGTCATCGATGAACTTGGTGTCGAGCGCGTCAAAGGCATATCGTTTACGGTTAAAGCTGGTGAAATTCTGGGGATTGCTGGCGTTGCTGGCAATGGTCAGTCTGAACTCTTGGACGTACTTGGCGGCATTGAAAAAGGCACAGGCCAGATTAGCGTGCACGGCAAACCAATTGATCTTACGGGCAAAGATTCCGATGGCCAATCGCGGCGCGCGCGCGGCATTGCCCATGTTCCTGAAGACCGACAGCGCCTTGGTTTGATTATGGAATTTTCGGCCTGGGAAAATGCCTGTTTTGGCTATCATAATGATCCAAAATACCAGAAAAACGCACTGATGATGGATAATGCCGCGATCTTGGCCGATACCACTGCCAAAATGGAAAGCTTTGACATTCGCCCGCCCAACCCGCGCTTGTTGGCGCAGAATTTTTCCGGCGGCAACCAACAGAAAATCGTTCTCGCGCGCGAAATTGAACGCAATCCAGAAATTTTGCTGGTTGGCCAACCCACCCGCGGTGTTGATATCGGCGCGATTGAATTCATTCACAAACAAATCGTTGCCTTGCGCGATGCCGGCAAGGCGATCTTGCTGGTTTCAGTCGAGCTTGACGAAATTCTATCCCTATCTGATCGGGTTGCGGTGATGTTTGACGGACATATCCAAGGCGAACGCATCACAGCGGACACCGACGAAAAAGAACTGGGCCTGTTGATGGCCGGCGTAAGCGAAGAGGTCACCTGATGGATAAAATGCCACGCTGGGCCGACGTCTTTTTGGTGCCGTTCATCAATCTGACACTTGCTTTTTTGATGTCAGGACTGGTTGTACTGGCCATCGGAGAAAACCCGCTTGATGCCATCTATTTCATGATCAAAGGCGCCTTAGGTTCAACTGGTGGTATTGGTTACACCCTTTATTACGCCACCAATTATATCTTTGCCGGGCTTGCTGTCGCCGTCGCATTCCATGCGCGCATGTTCAATATCGGTGGCGAGGGCCAAGCCGCGGTTGCGGGCGTCGGCGCTGCCATTGTTATTTTGGCATTTGACTGGCCCCATTGGGCACTGGCATTGCCATTTGCCATGATCGGGGCGGCTGCCTTTGGGGCTGCCTGGGCGTTCATACCTGCGTATCTGCAAGCAAAACGCGGCAGTCACATCGTCATTACCACAATCATGTTCAACTTTATTGCCGCCGCATTGATGGGCTTTTTGCTGAACGGTATGTTGAAGGATCCAAATAGGCAAAATGCCGAATCCGTGAGCTTTCCAGCCGGGGCGCATTTGCCAACCGCCCATGAAGTATTGGCAACATTCGGTATTCCGTTCAACCAGAATGCCCCACTTAATGTCAGCTTTATCTTAGCCTTGGTCTGCGCGGTAGGCGTTTGGTTCTTGCTTTGGAAAACACGTCTTGGTTACGAGATCCGCTCGTTCGGGAAATCCGACGCAGCCGCGAAATACGCCGGCATTTCGGCCGTAAAAATCACCATTGTTGCGATGCTGATATCTGGCGCTTTGGCCGGAATGCTTTCGATCAATGTGGTTATGGGCGAACAAGAACGCCTTATTGCGTCCTTCGTTGAAGGCGCTGGATTTGTCGGAATTGCGGTGGCATTGATGGGGCGATCACATCCTTTTGGAATAGTTCTGGCGGC
This sequence comes from Paracoccaceae bacterium, assembly GCA_047622625.1. Classification (GTDB taxonomy): domain Bacteria; phylum Pseudomonadota; class Alphaproteobacteria; order Rhodobacterales; family Rhodobacteraceae; genus UBA5972. The sequence continues at coordinate 10,912 of JBLHMX010000033.1, forward strand.
CTTGCTGTTTGGCATGCTGACCCAAGGCGGCTTTGAATTGCTGTTTGAAATGCCAAGCGTTAGCCGCGAAATGGTTTTGGTTATTCAGGCCCTCATAATTTTGTTCACCGGCGCGCTTGATAACCTCGTGCGTGATCCGGTTCAGAAATTATTCTTGCATTTAGGCATGCGTAAAGAACTTAAGGCGCTAAACGCCGATAAGGGGAATGGCTGATGGAATTCGCAGATATGTTCCTTCAACTGATATTGATGATGGATATGACTGTACGCTTGTCGGTCGTGCTTATTTTGGCCTGCCTTGCCGGTCTTTACAGCGAGCGTGCCGGGATATTTGACATTGGCCTAGAGGGCAAAATGTTGATCGCCGCCTTCTTTTCAGCGGCTGGCGCCTATGAAAGCGGCAATGCATGGATCGGGGTTCTGGCAGGTATCGCGGCATCCTGTGTGTTTTCGCTTATTCACGGACTTGCCTCGATCACTTATCGTGGCAATCAATTGATATCAGGCGTTGCACTGAACTTTCTCGCATCCGGTTTGACCATCGTTATTGGGGCGGCTTGGTACAAAAAGGGCGGGCAGACGCCAGCCTTAAGCGGCAATGCCAGATTTGAAGAAATCACCTTGCCCTTCGCCGAACTATTTGGTCAAATTCCTATCCTTGGCCCGATTTATGAAGACGTAATTTCAGGCCATAAACCCATCGTATATATCGCATTTATGATCGTACCTTTGACGTGGTGGCTGCTGTACCGTACCCGCTTTGGTCTGCGTTTACGCGCCGTCGGTGAAAATCCTGCATCAGTCGATACCGCTGGTATATCGGTCGTACGCCAACGCTATGCCGCCGTTATGATTTGCGGCGTATTATGCGGCGTTGCCGGTGCTTATTTGGCCACGTCACAAGCTGCCGCCTTTGGGCGCGAAATGACAGCGGGACGCGGCTTTATCGCCCTTGCTGCCTTGATCTTTGCCAAGTGGCGGCCATTTTACGCGATGATGGCTTGCCTGTTGTTTGGTTTGCTCGAAGCGATCAGTAACCTTTATCCAAATATTGACGTGTTCGGACTGTTTTCCATTCCAGTGCAATTCACCCAAGCTCTGCCCTATATTCTGACCGTTGTTATTCTGGCTGGATTTGTCGGCAAAGCCATCCCGCCCAAGGCTGGGGGTGAACCCTATGTCAAAGAACGTTGACGACCTAATTGCCAAAATTACCGGCTTGGCTGGCGACGCTCCCGTTGAACTGGGCCTGATCTTAGGGTCGGGTCTTGGACATCTCGCCGATGCTGTAGACGGCGTTTCCATTGATTACGGCGATCTGGACGGCTTTCCGCATGCGGGCGTTTCGGGCCATAATCCAAAACTGGTGATTGGCGACCTAGAAGGCGTGCGCGTCGCGGTCTTTGGCGGACGGTCGCATTATTATGAAAGTGGGCGCGGTGACGCTATGCGTCTGCCGCTTGAGGTCTTGAAAGGCCTTGGAGCCGCGCGATTGATCCTAACCAACGCAGCTGGTTCCATGCGCCCTGACATTCTGCTAGGTGACTTGATGCTGCTGTCAGATCATATCAATTTTTCTGGTTTGAACCCGCTGATTGGCGAACCTACTGATGCCCGGTTTGTGCCGATGACCCAAGCCCATGATCCTGAAATGCGCCAAGCGTTAAAGACCGCGGCCAAATCCGAAGACCTAGCGTTGGCCGAAGGTGTCTATGCCTGGTATTCCGGCCCTTCCTTTGAAACACCGGCTGAAATTCGGGCGATCAAAATTCTGGGCGGCGACGCGGTTGGTATGTCGACTGTACCTGAAATTATTCTGGCCCGTTTTCTTGGCCTTAGGGTTGCGGCAATTTCGACGATTACAAATATGGCCGCAGGCATGAGTTCTGAAAATATCAGCCATGAACACACCAAGGCGATGGCTCCAATAGGGGCGGCAAAACTGGAACGCATTTTACGCCGTTACTTGAGTGATCTGGATACTTCAGCTTAAAGGGCGATTGAGCTGGTCAAATGCCGGAATTGCTTATCTTTTTGCTCCGATTTGTCGCATACTTGCCCCCTGAACATTTGAAACAAAATCAAGTACTGCATGCAAACGCCGTGAAGCGGCGTCACAATCAGAGAACACACCATGCAAATATATCTTCCTATCGCCGAAGTATCGGTTAACGCATTTCTATTGCTAGGTCTCGGCGGCATAGTCGGCATCTTGTCGGGCATGTTCGGGGTTGGCGGCGGTTTCCTGATGACGCCTTTACTGTTTTTTATCGGCATCCCGCCTGCAGTCGCTGTAGCTACCGAAGCAAATATCATCGTCGCTTCTTCATTTTCCGGTGTTTTGGCCCATCTCAAACGCAAAACTGTTGATTTGAAAATGGGCAGTGTGTTGCTTGCTGGCGGCCTTTTTGGTGCGGCCATTGGTGTTCAGGTGTTCAAAATCCTGAAACAAATGGGCCAAGTCGAATTGTTGGTCACGTTGTCTTATGTGGTTTTTCTGGGGGCTGTTGGCGGCTTAATGTTTCTTGAAAGCATGCGTGCGATGCGTCGTTCCAAACAACCTTACAAGAAACTGCCACCGCGCAAGCATCACAACTGGATACACGGCCTGCCCCTAAAAGTGCGGTTTCGCACGTCTGGTCTTTATATCAGCGCCATTCCTCCCTTAGTCATCGGTGCCGCCGTTGGGGTTCTGGCCGCGATCATGGGTGTTGGAGGCGGGTTTATCATGGTGCCCGCAATGATTTATCTGTTGGGTATGCCAACCAAAGTTGTCATCGGAACATCCCTGTTCCAGATCATATTTGTGACAGGTTTCACAACACTGATGCACGCAACCACAAACTTTACTGTGGACATGGCCTTGGCCGTTCTATTGCTGACAGGCGGTGTTGTTGGCGCGCAGATCGGCACGCGCATCGGGCTAAAACTAAAAGCAGAACAATTGCGCATCTTTTTGTCCTTATTAGTGTTGGCGGTTTGCGGCAAACTAGCCCTTGATCTTTTGCTGACGCCGACGGAAATGTTCACTTTGGGCACAGGCGGGCATAACTGATGCTGCGTTTGATCCTTGCCTTTTTGTTTGTTGGTACACTGGCACATGCCCAAGAAACTGTGGTGGCGGGCCTAAGCCAGAACCGAGTGTCAATTACCGCCAATTTTGACGGATCGGAAATATTGATTTTCGGGGCCATCAAGCGTGAGACAGCTGTACCCGATTACGCCCCACTTCAGGTAATAATCGCGCTAAATGGGCCGCCAAAGTCTACAACTGTGCGGCGCAAAGAACGGATATTCGGGATTTGGGCCAACAAAGATTCCGCGAAGTTCGATTCAACGCCCAGCTTTTATGCTCTGGCCACAACCGCACCTCTGAACGACATTCTAAGCGCATCGGATGACGCGCGGTACGGCATCAGGATCGGCTCGATTATCAAGTTGAATGTTGAGCCGGGCAACAACCTGAACCTGCCGGAATTCCGCGAATCCATTATCCGTATTCGCGAAGCAAACGGCCTTTATTCTGAGCGCGAGGGTATTGTTGAACTAAACGACGAAACCCTGTTCAACGCCAATATCTCATTGCCGTCGAATTTGGTTGAAGGCGACTATCGCATGCGGATATTTCTAACGCGCAACAGACAGGTCATTGATGATTTCGAAACAGAAATCGCTGTGCGCAAAGTCGGACTTGAACGTTGGATTTTCAATCTGGCCCACGAGCGCCCGTTGATCTACGGACTGCTGTCACTGACAATTGCGATCCTTGCAGGCTGGGCAGCTTCGGCGGTATTTCGGTTACTGAAACTCAATTAACCCCGACCGACAAACGGCATATTTGACGCCATCACGGTCATAAATAGGACGTTGGATTCGGGTGGCAGCTCAGCCATATGCAGCACCGAACTAGCCACGTGATCCACATCCATCGTCGCCTCGGGCGCGTTGCCCACCGCCTGTGCTGACTTTGCTAGATTTTCAATCAGTTCGGTACGGGCGTTGCCGATGTCAATTTGCCCACATGTAATATTAAACGGGCGGCCATCCAATGAAATCGATTTGGTCAGTCCGGTAATCGCATGTTTGGTCGCTGTGTAAGGCGACGAGTTTGGCCGTGGTGAATGCGCCGAAATCGAACCGTTGTTGATAATCCGACCGCCTTGCGGGTTCTGACCGCGCATCATCGTGAATGCAGCCCTAGCGCACAAAAAACTACCTGTCAGGTTTACATCAACTAACTTTTTCCAATCAGACAATTTGATCTGGTCAATGCTTGCACCCGGCGTGAATAGGCCGGCGTTGTTGAACAGAACGTCTATTTGGTCAAAATGGTGCGAAATCTGCGAAAATGCTGCTTCAACCTGGTTTTCATCCGCGACATCGCAACTAATGGCCAGCGCGTTTTTGTGGCTCTTTGCCACCGCTTCCAACGGATCAATCCGCCGCCCGATCAATGCAACGTTCCAGCCTTTTGCCAAGAACAACACGGCACAGGCTTTGCCAATACCGGATCCCGCGCCAGTTATTACAATGGTCTTAGCCACTTCTTTAAAACGCCTGAAAAGTCATTGTAGTCAGGGTTCTACTGATGTCCGGAATTCCACGAATAACTTTATCGATATATTTGCCGATGTCCTCGTCTTCGGGCACATAAAGTTTGGCCATCAGATCGAAATCACCGCTGGTTGAATATAATTCCGATACGACCTCGCGCTGGTAAATTGCATCGGCCACTTCATAGGTATGGCCTGGATTACAACGGATTTGCACAAAAACACATTTCATCGAACTGGCCTTTTACATTTGAATTGGCGCCTGCCATTCCGCGATTATAGCCCAAGTTAGGCGACTGGTTCCAGCAGTAATGCAAATCATTCAGTCGGCGCATCGGGTGCTTCTAACGTCAAAGTCGAAGGTTCTGGCCGTGCCAAATCATCAATGCCAAGCACATCTTCGGGTTTTGACAACATATAGCGTGTCACCCAATGCAACCTCTGTTCGGCCCGCGTGATCGCTACATATGCCAAGCGTTTCCATAGCTTAATCCCAGCTTCTTCCCGACCAGACTGCGCTGCGGCATAAATATCCGGCGCAAACACTTGTACTTCGGGCCATTGCGATCCTTGCGCCTTATGTGTTGTCACAGCGGCACCGTGCAAAAACGTTGCCCCCATACGCGCCGCGAATGGAATGAACGGTTCTTCTTCGCCTGGGGCTTCAATCTTGATTATCGTCGCGGCGTTGACTTGCGGCTCGTCCACGCCAAACACATGCAGGCGGGAAAATCCGGGCTTTCGTCCGGGGCCCATATAGACAACTTGCGCGCCTTTAATCAGGCCACGCGCCTCTAGATCGACCCGCTTTTTTCGGTGCTTCATCGGTAGTTCGATGCCGTCACAAATTAATGGCTCGCCCGGCAATAATTCCGTAGTTGGCGCCCCATATGCTGCCCGCCACGCGTGTATCAAACGAATGCGCGTGGCGTTACGCCAAACTAAAACGGGTGAGCGCGCCATCATCGTGGCGTCAACCCTTTGCGCCAGAACCACCCGATCATCCTTGGCGGCCGCTTCTTCAATCTGGCGCTCAAAATCCTCGAAACTAAGCGTCGGATCACCCAGCGCATGCGCAAGATCAAGGATCGGGTTGCCTTCGGATTGCCGGTGGATGCGGTGTAGGTGTGTTTTCTTACTTTCCTTGATCGCATCAAACGCCATCGCACCTGATTGACCAACCGGTGCCAGCTGCGCCGGATCACCAAACAGCACAAGCGTCGAAAAAATCTCACGCAGATCATCAAACTGGCGATCATCCAACATCGAACTTTCATCAACAAACCCAATATCCAACGGGTCTTCGCGCCGTTTCCAGCCGATGATGAAATCCGAACCGCGCAGTCCCGCGGCCGCCAAAGCCCCCGGAATGGATTTATTGTCCTGATAGAAGGCAAATGCCCGATCAAGGGCCACGTCGCTAAGGCCTTCAATTTCTGGACGGTCGCCCTTGCCTGCGATCCATTCGGCAATTTTTTCGTAATCTGGGTCATAGAGCGGGGTATAAATAATACGGTGAATGGTTGTCGCCGGAACACCGTGATTGCGTAAAACACTGGCCGCTTTGTTGGTCGGGGCCAACACAGCCAAAGTGCGTCGGTCCTTGCGGGTTTTGCCTTCGTAATCGCCGGAAATCAAATCAACCCCAGCATCGGTCAGTTCATCAACCAACTTTGCCAGCAACATAGTTTTACCCGAACCCGCCTTACCCAATACCGCAATCAGGCCGGGCTTTCCGCCACCTTCAGGCAACGTGGAACCATTCGCCAGGTCGACACCCGCTTTCAGCAGGATTTCCGAGATGCGGTCATGCGCTTCGGCCTGGTCTTCAGAAAACTGCATCGGATGCCTTTGGTTTTCTAAGACCCTATCGCGCGCACGCAGGAACGACCAGAAAGATCAGATCGGAATTCACCCCGAATGTCAAACTTTTGGGTTCCAGCTATCAAGCACGCAAGCTGAAGTTGGTTTAGCTAAGACCGCTGGCCTCAAGCGTATCTTCAAACGTCCGCAGTCCCGGTATTTTTGCGCTGACCAGAACTGCCATATTGCCCGGCTTATGTTCATTTTTGCGCATTTTCACGTGGGCGTCAGGGATTTCATCCCAAGGGAACACTTCAGACATACAAGGATCAAGGCGGCGTTCCAACATTAGCTGGTTGGCAGCGCTGGCTTGTTTCAAATTGGCAAAATGGCTGCCTTGAACACGCTTTTGATGCATCCACAAATACCGGGCATCCATTGTAAGGTTATACCCCGTTGTCCCAGCGCAAATCACGACCATGCCGCCCTTTTTGCAGACAAATACCGAAACCGGAAAAGTTGCTTCGCCAGGATGTTCGAACACCATATCGACGTTGTTGCCTTTGCCGGTAATGTCCCAGATGGCCTTGCCAAATTTACGGGTTTCACCAAACCATTCCTTGTATTCCGCGGTGTTCACCGTAGGCATCTGACCCCAGCAATTGAAATCTTTACGGTTGATTACGCCTTTGGCCCCAAGGGCCATGACGAAATCACGTTTATCTTCGTCTGAAATTACCCCGATTGCGTTCGCGCCAGCCGTGTTAATCAACTGAATTGCAAACGAGCCCAATCCACCAGACGCGCCCCAAACCAGAACATTCTGACCGGGTTTCAGTGTATGTGGTCGGTGACCAAACAGCATCCGATACGCTGTTGCCAAAGTCAGAGTGTAACAAGCTGATTCTTCCCACGTCAGGTGACGTGGTCGGTTCATCAATTGCTGCGCTTGCACACGCGTAAACTGGGCGAAAGACCCGTCCGGTGTTTCATACCCCCAGATCCGTTGGCTGGCAGAAAACATCGGATCACCACCATTGCATTCTTCGTCATCGCCATCGTCCTGATTACAATGCACCACTACCTCTTGGCCAACTTTCCAACGTTTAACCTTGTCGCCAACCGCCCAGATAATCCCTGAACAATCCGACCCAGCTACGTGATAATCAGCCTTGTGGATATCAAAAGGCGAAACAGGAATGCCCAAACCAGCCCAAACACCATTATAGTTAACACCAGCCGCCATCACGAAGATCAAAACCTCGTTGCTGTCCAGTGTCGGCGTGTCGACAACTTCAACCATAAATGACTTATCCGGCTCGCCGTGGCGTTCTTTACGAATGGCCCAGGCGTACATCTGCTTGGGCACGTATCCCATCGGCGGTATTTCCCCAACTTCATACAGGTCTTTTTCAACAGATTTGTAAGGGGCTTGGCCCATTGGTTCGTCAAGCGGTGCCATCGTCTAAGTCTCCGTATTCCGGTTTGCTGCGCTGCAGAATGCT
>JBLHMX010000034.1:0-18650 GCA_047622625.1 Paracoccaceae bacterium
CGGTAGATCGCATACCTGAGTACGTTGCGCGAGCCAAAGACAAGTCGGATCCGTTCCGCTTGATGGGCTTTGGCCACCGCGTTTACAAGAACTTTGACCCCCGCGCCAAAGTCATGAAAGAAAGCGCTGACGAAGTTTTAGGCCTGCTTGGTATTGATAACAATCCAACCTTGCAAGTCGCCAAAGAATTGGAACGCATCGCGCTTGAAGACGAATATTTCGTTTCCAAGAAACTGTATCCGAATGTCGATTTCTATTCGGGTATCATCCTAGACGCGATGGGCTTTTCCACATCGATGTTTACGCCGATCTTTGCGCTGTCGCGCACAGTTGGTTGGATTGCCCAATGGAAAGAAATGATTGCCGATCCAACGCAGAAGATCGGCCGACCTCGTCAATTATATACGGGTGCCAAAATGCGTGACTATGTGGATGTAGAAAAGCGCTAAAACGCGAAGATCAACGAAAAAGGGGCGAGGTTTTAAACCTCGCCCCTTTTTTATCTACTGTAAGATCGGGCGGTTAGCCGCGCGCTTTTCCAACCAGCTTCCAAACTGCCGGAACCAGCAAGGCTGCAAGAACCAGCTTAAAGCCATCGCCGATCAAGAAGGGAGTCAGACCCCATTCAAGAATTGGCTTTTCCCAAGTATAAAGATGAGCAAGCCACAGGATGCCAGGAATATAGATCAACACATTGCCGACAAACATCACGCCAGCCAATTGAAACACATTACGATCCCAGCCCAAGCGCGCGGCATACCCAAGGGCAAGCGTCGCCAGCACAAAGCCAACCAAATAGCCGCCAGTGCCGCCCATCATATAGGTCAATCCGTTTGCGTCGGCGGTCGAATTTGCAAAAACGTCATAGCCCAGCATGCCAATTAGCAAGTAGCCAACAATTGTTGTCAGACCCAGCCGAGGTCCATAAGCGGCGCCGATCGTTAGAACTGCGAATGTTCCCATCGTGATTGGCACCGGAGAAGGCCACATCGGTACTTTGATTTTTGCCGATATCGCCAATACGGCGATGCCCAGAACCACCAGCACAACGCGTTTCACCCATAGGGCAGAACCTTCGGCTGGCCAAATTTCTTCGCTTAATACGGTGTCAGTCATTCCCAAAGCCATTAATTATCCCTCAATTTGGTTTCGTTGGCCCGTATATCGCTGAACACAGGGCATTGCCGCAAGTGTATTCATCGCCAAAATGTGGGTTATTACTCGAATTTTCCGACGAATGGCCGGCCCTCAACATCCAAAAACCTGATTTGGCTGCCATTCTCGCTTTTTTCCATTCGATAACAGTCCCATGATTGCCCGGGCGGCCACTGCGAACAATAAAGGTTCCCTTCGACCCGCCAATAACCCCAACTGTCTTCGCCAGCGTTGTACAGTGTTCGACCCGACGGGAAAAACTTTTGTGTCGCGCCCTCGTATTTTAGGTTCTTGCCGGACAAAGCCGTAGTTATTTCACTGCCGTCTAACGCCAGCCAATCTTTCGCATGAACCTGACTAAAACCAGCGACCGCGAATATTAATCCTAGTATCAGGCGCATGCGACCTCCCTGCCCTTGTTCCCGTTCTTTGACCAGTTTAAGACGCGCGTGTCCCCCGTTCAATTCACGAAAAGGTCAGCCCAATGATCCCGCGTTATTCCCGCCCTGACATGGTTGCCATCTGGTCGCCCGAAACAAAATTTCGCATTTGGTACGAAATCGAAGCACATGCCTGTGAAGCGATGGCCGATCTTGGCACTATTCCACGCGAAAATGCCGACGCGGTTTGGAAAGCAAAGGACGTTGAATTTGACGTGGCGCGGATTGATGAAATCGAAGCTGTTACCAAACATGACGTCATTGCGTTTTTGACCCATCTTGCAGAAATCATCGGACATGATGAGGCGAGGTTTGTGCATCAGGGTATGACAAGCTCGGATGTTTTGGACACAACTTTCAATGTGCAACTTGTGAGGGCTGCTGATCTATTGCTGGCAGACATGGATGGGCTGCTTGCCGCATTAAAACGCCGGGCGATGGAACACAAAGACACCATCTGTATTGGCCGATCCCACGGCATTCACGCCGAGCCCGTCACGATGGGCCTGAAATTTGCACGATTTTACGCAGAAATGGATCGCAATAAACGCCGTCTGTTGGTCGCGCGTGAAGAGATCGCGACAGGCGCAATTTCGGGTGCCGTTGGTACTTTTGCCAATATCGATCCCGCAGTTGAAGAATATGTGTGCGCAAAACTTGGCCTGACGCCAGAACCGATCAGCACGCAGGTTATTCCACGTGATCGACACGCCGCATTTTTTGCAGCCCTTGGGGTGGTCGCAAGTTCAGTTGAAAACGTCGCCACGGAAATTCGCCATCTGCAACGAACAGAAGTTTTGGAAGCCGAAGAATATTTTGCCCCCGGGCAAAAGGGTTCTTCGGCCATGCCGCACAAGCGCAACCCGATCCTGACAGAAAACCTGACGGGTCTCGCGCGCCTTGTACGCATGTGTGTTGTGCCGGCCATGGAAAACGTTGCCTTGTGGCATGAGCGCGATATTTCGCATTCTTCGGTTGAACGTAATATTGGGCCCGACGCAACGATCACGCTGGATTTTGCCCTATCTCGCCTGACTGCTGTGATTGATAAATTGCTGGTTTACCCTGACAACATGATGCGCAACCTCAATCAGTTCAAAGGCCTTGTGCATTCCCAGCGCGTACTGCTGGCGTTGACACAAAAGGGCGTCAGCCGCGAAGATAGTTATCGGTTAGTTCAGCGCAACGCGATGAAAGTTTGGGAAGACGACAAAGACTTTATGACCGAACTTTTGGCTGACAGCGAGGTCACAGCGGCCCTAACCGATGCCGAAATCAGGGACAAGTTTGATCTCGGGTATCACACCAAAAACGTTGATACGATTTTTGCTCGCGTGTTTGGCTCTGGTCAATAGGTTTTTGGTCAGCTTAACAGCCGTTTTGACCCGGTGATGAAAATTACTTCGAGCGGCCATATTCTATGCGCCGCACGATATCAAAGCCAGCAATAGCTGCAGATGCCAAACCGGTTGCCGCAAGATATCGCGGTTCCCAGCTCGGCCTAAAGCTTTGCTTGAATTGATACAGCCTTGGCCACAGTGTTCTTCTGCTCGATTGTGATAAAGCCAATTTGCCAGCCGCTCGGGTAACGAAGCGGGTTGCGCAATTGGTAAAAACGGCACTGAGGCCAGCGAAAATCGTGCTGAATTTTGATCCGCAGCGTCCCGAATTGCCCCGCAAACAAGGGCTTGCATGACCCCTGTTGGCGCGTTTGGAGCCATACGCATCAAATCAAGTGAAATTTCATTTTCAGTCGACCAAAGTCCGATAAAGCCAATCAAACGGCCTTCTTGCCAAGCCAGATAGAACTGGTGATGCGCAGTGTTGTTTGGCAAAAATTTACCCATCGAAAACCCACGCGCGTGGCCATGATGTTGTGTCCACAGATCGGATACCTGGCGCATCCGATCCAACGGTAAAATGGTGTCTTCGCAATGAGCTACACGCACCTTCGCCTTTTCTGCTTGGTTCAGCTTGCGGCGAAGGCCCTTCATTTGGCTGCCATCAAGCGTGAATTTCTGTGGATCTATCACCGCTTCTTGGCCAATTCGATGGGTCTTGAACCCTACTTGTCGCGCGATTTTTGCAGCCTTCGACCCACATTTGTATATTACGGGCGACAGGTTTTGAAAGCGTGCTTCGGTCTTTAGGTTTTCGATCAGGTCTTCCCAATGTTCCAAATGACCAATTGGGTCTGATACCGCAAGCAAGGTATTTCCGACTTCGGCAGTTAACAGAAACCCCGAATATTCTGCGTTGGGCATAACGCCGAATTCATTGGAATGGATCAACCGCGCATCGGCCCGGTCTGCCCTATCGATTAATCTCGCGATTACGTTTGAATGATTATACAAGGCTTCAGGTTTGCTTGGCGCTGCAAGATATACTCTGCATTCAATGCGCCGCAATTCGCGGTATAACAGCACGATAATCGCCAACAAAGCTGGCGCAAAATAATAGACCAAGCGATAGCCAAATATTGCTGCTAAAACCGGTTCTTGGCCAATTGCTGGCAACAGCGAAAGGCAGGTCATTTCAAAGGGGCCGACGCCGCCAGGCACACCGGAAACTACGCCAATCACGGTTGCCAATAATAAAACCGGTAAAAGGCCGAAAAATGTGATGTCGGTGCCGCTTGGCAAAAACAACCAAAACGCCAAGGCCGCAAACCCAAGATCGACCGCACCGAGCAGAATGAATGCTAACGCCGTTTTTAGTTTCGGCACAGAATATGTACGCCCGGCGAACGTAATGGTTGGTCGGATAACGCAGGCGATAAGGCCGATTGCAAAGCCCACCAAGACACCGCAAGCGACTATGACGCCCATCAAAGGAAGCGTGTGAAATACAAGGGCCGATGCGGCTGTTAACACGGCAGCAGCCGCCAGAAATCCAGTGGTGACGACCAATGTTAACATGGTGGCTTGCCATAACGTAAATCGGCCCGCACCCAACATTCGCCACCGAGCAAGAGACCCTGATGCCAATCCAAGCCCGGCCAATTGGGCCAACGCTGTTGCGACAAACCCAGTTTGCAGGGCGTCATATTTGTGCAGTCTTAACCCCAAAGCGCGGCTGGCAACCAGATCATAGGACGCCACCGCCAGAAAACTTACCAGCATGGCAACAATTGAACCCACCCATTGCCATAGTGAAATTTCGGAAACCGAGCTTTCCACCAGTCTCAAGTCCGTGTTTTGCACTTGTCCTGCCAGCAGCCAGGCGAACCAAAATCCGATCAATAAAAATGGCAAATTGCGCGCATATGGATGCGTCGCCAAATGTAATGCGCTGCCAAAAACTTGGCGCATCTCGACCCTTAAGAAACCCATGTAACCCTCCACTCAACCCACGTTAAAAAGGTTGGCCCAAAAGGATTAGTTCAGTCTTAATATGCGTCTGGGAAATGCCTTGAATTTATGACAAATGAGAATATCGCGCACCTCAAAAGAAATGAACCACTTGCAAAGTCGCTGTTTGTGACGAAGTCGCATAAATACCCGACCCCGTTGACGTTTCGCGGCCACCAAATTCTGTGCCGAGCATGCCTAACGGCTGGGAATAGCTGAACACCAGATTTGTGTTGTCACCAAGGATGTAATTGGCTGAAAACCCCAGTAACGTGCTGTAATCATTCAAACTTATGATCGCATTAGGCAATAGCGAAAGGTCAGGGTCAACTTGAATGTTGGCGCCGATTGCAAGAAAGTCCACGCCCGGCAAAAATACCTGCCCTGTTGACATCCGTTTGGTCAAACTAGTGGGAAAACTGTCCAGCGCAACTGATGCATCAACGCCAAATCCGTTGTGAAAGTATTCAGCGAAATACGATATGTTCCAATCACCAAGGCTGCCGAAATTAGAAATATTTACCAACCAAGACGGCTGGCGCGACCCATCTGCCAGTTGCCAATCGATATATTCTGCGTTCCACGACGCCCCGCCCAATGAGCCGCTTAACCCAAGACTGCTGACACTATCGCCGCGATCACGCGCGAACATCAACGCCGCGTCAAGCTGGCCCATCAGGAACTGGCCGCGCACGGCATAGGTGCTGGAATTAAAGTCAATTGGCCCATTAACGGTGGTACTGCGCGGCACAGCGACGGCTTGCAGATCAGCACCGCTGTCAAACAGAACCTGCGCATAGATCATGTCGGCACCAGTTTTATAACTGGTATCAATGGCGCTTGGCGAAAATGGCGCGACGATGTCATTGGGGTGAAAAACCGTGCCGCTGCCCCATGTGATCGCTTGTCGGCCGGCTTTAAGAATGAAATTTCCTGATGAATAGGTGACAGACAATCGGTCAATGGTGTTTGTAATCGTCTTGTTTGTTGCGCTGTGAAAAGTCGTGGTCAAATCAAACAATGTCGCGGGAACGGATGCTGTGATAAAGGGCGCAATCGCAGTTGCATAAGCGACATCGTCGCCGTGGGAAAACGAAAGATGCGAATGAATTTCAAACCGAAATGGCCCGGCCGCTTTGTCCCACATCAAGCGCGCCGAGCCTGACCCGCTGCGCTTGTTTTGAAACCCAAGGGCGGCATCAAGCGACGTAGGTTGCGTCCAAGCGCCCGAGGTTGAGTATTCAGTACGGATACGAAACCCATCGGCCAGCGCAGGCCAAGCGGCTAAGGTCGCCGTGAAAATCAAGCTAGCTGCGCGTATCACTGGAAACCCTTCCATCCAGCAATTCGATGTGACGTTTGGAGTGTTCCATGACCCGCGGGTCGTGCGTGCCGATGACAAAGGTGATGTCGCTTTCCTGATTTAGGCGCGACATCAGCCCCACCAATTCGGCGGTGGTCGCACTGTCTAAATTGGCCGTGGGTTCATCGGCCAAAACAATCGACGGGCGCGACACCAATGCGCGCGCTACGGCAACACGTTGTTGTTGCCCGCCTGACAATGCTGATGGTCTTCGGTGACCCATGCCTTCCAGACCGACTTCGGCTAATACTTCTAAAGCACGGTTTTGCCGTTCGGCTTTACCGCATCCTTGTAGTTCCAGAACGAATTCAATGTTTTCTTGGGCTGACAGCACGGGAATCAGATTATAGGCCTGAAAAACAAAGCCGATTTTGTTGAGACGCAGTTCAGACAAAGCCGATTTAGTTGTGCCGGAAAGCGATTGACCATCGATTAGAACCTCGCCGGTAGTAGGTGTATCTAGCGCGCCAATCATATTCAAAAGCGTAGTTTTGCCCGAACCAGACGGCCCTGCCAAGGTTGCGAAATCTCCGGACTGGATGTCCAGATCGACCTCGCGCAGGGCATGTACCATCAAGTCACCCTTGCCGAAACTTTTGCCAACATTGCGACAACTTACAATGGGGTGTGTCATCGATTTCTCCTGTTATGTGGCATGGCGCATTGCCTGAACTGGGCTAAGTTTTGCGGCGCGGCGTGCGGGCCATAGGGCGACCAATATGCCAAAGCCCCAGATAGTCAACGAAAACAAAACAAAGCCAGCAACATCGTATTCAGGGTATAATACTTGTCCGCCTTGAAACATCTCAAGCCCTTCGGCGAAGGCGCTTAGGTCAAGGCCATCTGAAAGCGACCAGATGGTCAAAGCCGCAAAGATTGCCCCCAGTAATACACCAATTCCAATCATAAACACGGATTCCAAGGCCACCAAATACAACACTTGTCTGGGCTTCATTCCCAAGGCCTGTAGCAAGCCAAATTCGTGCGTGCGTTCAAATACGGCCATGAGCTGTGTGTTGACGATACCGATGGCCATAAGGGAAAACACCACTGCCAGCCAGATATAGATAAAGTTTTGCATAAAACTGTCGGTAGTCGCCAAAAACAGCGACAGTTTTTTCCAGGATCGGACATCCAGATCAGGTGCAGCGGCGGCCAAGGTTGCAACGGTTTGATCCAGCATTTCAGGGTCAGGAATGGCAAATGCGATCTGGGCGATCTGGTCCTTTAGCCCTACAAAATCATGTGCCGCACGAAGACCAGTAAAGATATAGAAATCCTCGGTAGCTTTGTCGGCATCAAACAGACCGACAATTGTGAAACTTTGCTCAGATAACTGGCCTTCGGTGTTTTGTGACATAAGGATGACGCGACGCCCAAGGCCAGTCTTCAACTTTTCTGCCAAATTCAGACCTAAGATCACGCCCGTATCATCGCTACTGGTTAAATATTTCCCTTCGACGATCTTTCCGGGGATCGATGAAATCTTGATTTCTGACGCAGGATCCACCCCTAAGATATTGACGGGTAGTGTTTTATATTCAGACACCACAACTCCGGGCAGTTGCAGACGCACGGCCCAAACCGAGATGTCTGGCCCATTCAAAGCTGCCTCCAAGGCTGGGTTTGGCGGCGACATCAGCGCATCAATGCTGGGATCGTTCAAATAGCCCTGGGCGTGGATTTGCCCCTGCCCGATCAGCAAATCCAACACGGCGGCTTTGCTCGCCTGACCCCATGCGTTCAGGAAAGCGTTGAAAAACAGTACCGACCACAGGCCGATCGACACGACAATGAGCGTAATCAACGTGCGTTTTGCATTACGCCAAAGATTGCGCCACGCGAGCGGCGCAAATGTTCTCAAGGTGCCCATCATGCGGCCATCGCAGAAACGGGTTCCAGCCCCAAAACACGGCGATAGGGAATGAACCCAAGTATTATGATCGACACAACGATGGCGCCCGGGCCAGCCAAGACCCGCACGAGGGTCATGTTAGGATACATGCGCGACGGTAGGCCCCATTGGGCGTAAATCTCATCCATGCCTTCAAAGGCGATACCGACGGATTGGAAATAAGCCGTTAAGCCAACGCCAAGCGCGACACCTATTCCAGACCCAAGAAAGGATAGAAAAATCATTTCCAGCCATACCATACGACCTATCTGAGACGGCTTCATGCCCAAAGCCAGCAACATGCCAAATTCGCGGGTGCGCTCCAGAACGGACATATAAAGTGTGTTCAGTATGATAAACACGACAACAACCACAAGCGTGACATACATCAGCAATGCCGTACTCATATCCAATGCAATCGCGGATTTGATTGCCGGTTGGATTTCGCCCCAGTCAAGATAGATCAAATCGTGCTTGGAGGCGATTTCGCGCAATTTCGGGCTGAGAGCCTCGATTCCATAAAAGTCCTCGCCCGTGATCGCGATGATGTTGACGCCACCTTCCATCAAAAAGGCTTCATCAAACCGGGCCAGCGGCATCTGGGCGATTTGGCGATCAATTTCGGACACGCCGGTTTTGAAAATACCCACCAAGGTCAACACGTCGGCGGCAACCGACCCGTCCATGCCCGTGCCCAACATGGTCACGCGATCACCTAATTTCAGGCGCAGATTTCTAGCCAAACCATCACCGATAATAATTGCATTGGTATCGTCAGGCGTTAGCGCGCGGCCTTGTTTAATCAGCGTTGAAAGTGTCGAAACCTGTGGTTCGTTCACAGGATCAACGCCTTGGATAGCCGCCGCAAAACTGCGTTCGCCATTGGCTAGTAAAACAAAACCCGTGTTGCGCGAAGTGCTTGCTGAAATAGCGCCAATTTTGCTGAGATCAGTAAGCAAACTTTGGGGATCGGCAATCACCTTGCCTATTTCCGGGTCGTCTTTGTACCCGTTAACCTGAAACTGGCCAAAACCTTCGCTGATTTTCAACATGCTCGACTTCATTGTGTCGTACGAGCCAAATTGAAATGACAGCATGAACACCAGCAACATAGACGCGAACGCCATACCAAAGATCGACAATGTGGTGCGGATCGGTTGGCGCCAGATATTGCGCCAAGCAAGCGAGGCAAGCATGGGCTTCTACCTTGGGTTTTGCAGGTTGGATTTCGTAAAGATATATGGCGGTATCGGTTGGTTAAACGATGCGGACTTGGTGGTCACGCGGGTAAACTGACCTGGCTTTGCATCGGTTTTCATGGTCATCACAACGGGATAGGGCCGCCCACTCAGCATGCCGATTTTATCGGCAGACATTACCCGCACACGCTGGCCCAGCTGATCGAAATATTCAACTTTGGTTAGAACGCCGTCACTGCGCACCGAAATCACCTGTTTGCCCCAAACAATAGGCTTGCCCGGCCTTGGTGTGGCTTCGATGATCGAGACTTTTTTGCCGCTGGACGTCGTGGTTCCGATTAGCTTGTGGGTATAATCGTCGACCACCTTTTGTGACCGCGACAAGTCGTTATAGGAAAAGTCTGACCCCATCCAAGATTGGGTCAAGGCGCTGGCCGGTAACTTGATGACTTGGTTTAATTTCGGGTTGAATACATAAGTCGATTTGCCCAATTGCAAAGTGGCGTTACCCGCATCACGCGCCGGTTGGGTAAAACGCACCAACGCCTTTTTGTCGCCTAAAGTCCAGCTTTCCATCGTCAACGAGCGTGTACCCTTCGCGCGTTTAATCGTCATTTCCGTGATGGAATGCGAACTATCTGCCCGCCAATTGTCAAACGCAGACTTCAGGATCGACTTTGCATCTTGGGCTGCGACAGGCCCGGTGATTAGGGCACAGGCCAAACCGGCCAAAAGCCAAGACATAATTAACTTGCGATACACAATTTGGGGACCAAGTGTTTTGAACATTGGCTGCCCTTCCTTTTGAAAACCAAGAACATTGCTTGGACTTGCAAAAACTTTAAACGCAGGGTATCACGAACTGGACCATGCGGTCCAATATCAATAATCCTCAATCGGGACACTGTCAAGAACATGCATACGCACCCGTCTCAGAAATTACCAACTGACAGACGGGCATTGTTGTTTCGCGTATCAAGTGCCGAGTTTGCGGCAAACGGGTTCAATCAAGCGTCGCTTAACCGGATCATTTCCGAAATTCGGATGAGCAAGTCGTCGTTCTATCATTATTTCAAGAACAAGACTGATCTTTTTCAACAGACTTTGGATCAAGCAATAACCCCGGTTCTAGAGCAACACGGTGGGTTTGATATTCAAACGCTTACCGCGGAAAATCTGTGGCCGAAATTGCTGCATATGGCAGGCGAACTGATCGACTTAATCAACGTTTCGCCCGACCTGATTACGATAATGCGTATGTTTTACCGCAGTATGGACGACGCTGACGAGAGTGTTTTGGTAGCCGAGAAAAAAGCGGAATTGACCCAGTGGTTGACGCTATTGTTGCGGCGCGGCCAAGAGTTGCAGGTTTTTCGGGATGATTTGCCTGACAGCCTAATGATCGATATTTTGATGTCGATGGGCATGTCAATTGACCGCTGGATGTTGGCGCGATGGGAAAATACCCAAGCTGTCGAACGTATTGAGATAAGCCAGAAAACATTCGAGCTGTTTGTTCGTGTGTTGGCCAAACACAGTTAGGTAAAAGGCGAAAGCTAAACAGTAAGCATTCGCAAACCTTGTGTGACGTCATTACCAATCGCCGATTGCAGGGCCTGTTCGTCACCATCGGACAATGCTTTTAGGATGGCGCGATGATGACCCAAACGACCGCTAAACCGCATCTTGCTGTAAAGCTGGCGCATTGTTGGGCCAAGTTGCAGCCAAACGGTTTCAACCATCGCCAACATCGCAGGGGCCTGCGCGCGAAGATATAAAGTGCGGTGAAACTCAAGATTGCTGCGGATGTACCCACTGGCATCCTGTTTCGCGATCATTTCATCGACGGTGGAATTGATCAGTCGTAACCGGTCGATCAAAGCCGGATGCGCGCGCGGCAAAGCCCTACGCGCAAGTTCGCCTTCAAGCAGCGCGCGGATCGAGGCAAGCTCTTCAATCCGGTCGATGCCGATCTCTGGCGTAGAAACCCGCCCTGATGCCGATAAAGTGAACGCACCCTCAGCAACCAAACGCCGCACAGCTTCGCGCGCCGGTGTCATGCTGACATCAAACATCTGACCAATGCCGCGTAAAGTAAGGGGCTTGCCAGGCGGCAGCTCGCCGAACATCACCTGATTTCGCAATGTGCGATAAACCCTGTCATGGGCCAGCCCTGTATCGGTTGATTTTGGTGTCGATGCCATAAACTAACTGTGATCACAAAACCAAAGCCCGTCAAGGCCAAGCGGTTTCGGCCGCTTGCAAAAGCCCCGCGCGTGTCTCCTCTAGCGGACTAGCGGACTAGCGGACTATCGGATAATTTTCGAAAACAGGCGATAGATGCAAAGAGCTTTCGTCAAAATCTCAAAGATTTCTGGCTAAATGTCCCTCGTCAAAGCTGAACTCGATGCAATTCCGCACCATTTTGCTTTAACCATTTACGATGCACCGAATAATCCGGCATCAGCCGCGACACAACGCTCCAGAAGTTCGCCGAATGGTTCATTTCAACCAAGTGTGCAACTTCATGGGCTGCGACGTAATTCAATACCATCGGCGGCGCCATTATCAAACGCCACGAATACATCAGATTGCCGGCTTCGGTGCACGATCCCCAACGCGACCGTGTATCGCGCAATGTAACACGCGACACTTCGCGCTCCACTTGATGCGCATATTTATGCGACGCAGCGACCAGTTTTTCGCGCGCAGACACTTTCAAGAAACCACGTAATTTGGCAGCTAGTTGATCACTTCTGCCCGGCACTTCGAGACTGTCGTCGTTCAGATAAATCCGTCGCCCCAGCCCGGGCCGAAGTCGAATAGTGCGCCCCTCAAACAGCAATTGCCCGCCAAATTCTGGCGGTGAAACATCTGGCACTTTGGCTAAAGCCGCACGCAACCAGAATTCTTGCTTGCCCGCGAAAGACATTGCATCTCGTTCAGTACCGTTATTGGGCACAATTAAATGTGCCTGACCATCCGCGCTGGAAACTTTCAGCGAATATCGGCGCGCACGGGCGGATCGGCGCATATGCACCAAAATCGGTGGAGATCCGATCTCGAAGGTTTTGCCCATTAATCCCCCTTAGACACGTCGCAGGCCCGAATTCCCAATCAAAGCCTTTGACAATACTTAGCCCTTGTGGCACTTGGCAGCAATTGTCCTGATTAGACCTGATGAGGTTCCCTAAATGCCCAATGAAGAATGGGGTGTAAAGCGCGTCTGCCCGAAATGTGCGACCCGGTTTTATGACCTTCAAAATGACCCAATGACCTGTCCTGCTTGCGAGTCGGTATTTGACGTTGCCAGCCTAACACAGCAGAAAACGCGCATGGCGACTGCTGAAAAAGCAGTTAAGGTCGATGATGCGAAGCCCGCTGATGATCTGGACGAAGAAGTTGTGTTGGATGACGACGAAGACTCCAATGCCGAAGATATCGGCGACGACCTGTTGGATGACGACGAAGACGATACGACTGTTGGATTGGATGAAATTGCCGATGTGTCCAACGAAGATAACGAAAGTTAAGCCCAACTTTTCGATCTAAAAGAAACATGTGACAAGCGGGCCAGCGGTCTGCTTGTTCATTTATTTGCCTTTGATGCAGAAAAAAGTCGGTTTTCTAATTTCGACAAATTCTTGCCCCTATTCCCACACATTTCCAGCATAGGCCTTAACCTTCATGGCAGGGAATCTCCTATTCAGGTGACACAAATAGTTTTCCTTGCCGAACCAAAAGGAAGATAAGCGCCAATTTTGGTGTGACGGGAATGTGTTGATGCGGATACTTGCAGTAGATGACGACAGGGCCATACTGGAATTGCTAATCGAAGCATTAGCAGTGTCTGGCTATTTGGATGTCGTTACTGCTAATTCTGGAGAAGCCGCAATCAAGGCCATTGAACTGACTGACGACCCCTTTGACTGTTTTCTGCTTGATATTCAAATGCCTGGCATGGACGGCGTGGAATTATGTCGCCAAATTCGCGAGCGTCCTGGTTATCGCAACAAGCCAATTGTTATGGTTACGGCTATGTCGCAAAAATCATATATTGACCGGGCTTTCACCGCAGGCGCTACCGATTACATTACAAAACCGTTTGATTTTCTGGAAGTTGGCATGCGCCTTAGTTTGGCGCAAAAACAAGCATCTGAAATGGCTGCACCTGAAGCCGACACTGGTTCAGCGTTTGAACCCGCGTATAGCCTGTGCGAGCCAATTGAAATTCTCAATCTTGACCACGTTGTCGGCTATGTCGCTTTTGACAATTACGTTATGCAATTGACCCGCAGTCATCTTTTTCTGTCGTCTGTCTATGCCGTCAAAATCAACGGTGTCGAAGCGATTAACACAAAATCCACACCCACTGAATTTCGCGAACTCATAACCAATGTTGCCAGCGTCATCCTTGACAACACCGACACTGTTGGCAGCCTTTTGACGTATCGCGGCAATGGCGTGTTTTTATGCATGACCCATAAATCCAGTAAGCAAGCTCACCTTGAGCTGGAAAATACATTGCAAGAAAAGGCCTGTGACCTACCCCTGCCGTATGCACCAGACGCACCCCTGCCAGAATTGCAGCTTATCGTTGGCGAACAAATATCGCTGAGCGTGCTTTTTCGTTCCGGCTCGCTTGCGCATTTACGCCGTGCAATTGAAAACGTCGAAACCAAGGCCTTGTTTCTAAAGGACATGGAAACCGTATTAGACAAGGGCAATGCTGCCGAAGAACGCGCCATGCAGATCCACGCGCAAAAGAAAGTCGGCTACGAAGCTTTTTTACGCGAAAGCCTTTCAGAAGGCATCAGCCTTCAAGAAATGCGTCAAACTTAAACATCCCCAGGTTTGGCAAAAATGGCGGCCCAAAGACCGAACACCATTTTCCCAAAACTCTTTAGCTCAGCCACCGAGTGTTAGCGCATTCGGGACTTAGTGCAGATTTGAAGACAACTGCATCAACGCAACTTGCGAGTTCGTGCCATCAATATTCATTTTTGGCCCCACAGGTTCAGCGTTCAAACATAAACGACTAATCCATCGCGACCAAACCGCAGGCACAAGCCCAAGAATTTCGGTCGCGCCAAGTTCGCGCGATGTTTTCATCATTTCTGCCATCAAATCCGCTTGGACACGGACCCGTAATTTGGCTGGAACATTTTTCGAAACAAACACGCGAGAGGATTCCCAGATTTGTTGATCAACTGGTGCTTCAAAATTCAACAGATCGGACGGAATTGAATCCAACATGCCTTTCTGCGCATCCCGGATCATATAGGAATACATGCCGCA
Organism: Paracoccaceae bacterium; assembly: GCA_047622625.1. Lineage (GTDB taxonomy): Bacteria > Pseudomonadota > Alphaproteobacteria > Rhodobacterales > Rhodobacteraceae > UBA5972. The sequence goes on from JBLHMX010000034.1 coordinate 14,700, forward strand.
TTTGGCCGTTGTTGGGGTTAAACGAATGCCGGCAAGGACTTCGCCTCGGTCATGGACCGCAATCCAGCGACTGGCCGGTGTGTCGTATTGATCATATTCCATACCATCGGACTCGGGCAGATCCCAGTTGTTCTGGGTGATAAACGAGTCGCGGCGGGCTTTGAATAAATTTACCAATAGCTCGCCATGGTTGTGCATATTTTGAAATGAGAGAGTGGTTGTTAACATGGTCTCACCTGATGTTCAGGGTTGGAAATCACTACTCCGAAAACTGCAACATGCTGAGCAAACCCAGTACTCGACCGGGCAAACAACCGGACAAGGTACGGGCTTGCAGGCCCCCCAATAAAACTCACGTAACCACTCAGTACACTGGAAGGTATCTGCTGTAACCAGCTCAAAAAACAGACTCTTTGGATTCTTATCCACAGGGGGTCGATCTTAGGTTTTTGGGATAGCATCGGGGGCAAGCGCATATGCGTTTGGGACTCCCCCTGGCGCGGGATACTCATAGGATTCAATCTGCCTCTTTTGGTGCTTTGGTTTTTGTTTTTCCGATCAGAGCCACAATCCCGCCGCAATTGCTAGGAAAATGTCGTCTTTAAGGCGAATTAAGGCAAGATTGTGTTCAATGTCTAATCATCTTAAGATTGTGATCATTCTTGATTTTGTCCACAGGTCTAGATGTTGTGTAAAACGTGATCGCGTCAACTACGGCAGAAATTTTTCAAATGCAGCGAATTTGGGCAATGTTCTGCGGAAGATAATTGCAAATCCGAATCAACTTTGAAGGTTCGCACCATTATTGGACCGTTGATTCGGAACTGAAGTCTTTCAAAATTTTATGGGCCAAGCGCCCTGCCCGATCTAGGTTCACGAAATGGCCATGCCGCAAACAACAAAGCGCCCTGAGAATCAGTTACTTTTTGCTAAACAGGAATTAGGGTGGCGGCATATTAAACATGTGCATATGCAACAATTATTAGGACACGCCACTGAATACCGGCGTTTGACTTAAATCTGGACGGGCGAAAATGAAGAAATATTTTTCGACATTTCATGTGGTTGGCGAAGTCGCAGATATTCTGTTGCAGAATGAACCAGCCCGAAAGTTGCTTGTCGACATTTCTCAAGATCGGCCTGGGCACGAGAAATCTAGTTTTCGCAAGCACCCTAACCGCTCTTCTTTCACAATTTTTGACCGTGAGCTGATCGATCAATTCTTGGCTGAAATTACGATCGGCTGTGTTATCGAGGTAAGTGGTGGCTTTACACAGTCAAATTACGTGCCCCATAAAACGACTTATATTGATACTGTATTTACCGTTGACGATTTTTCAGTTCTTCGCAAATCCGGTCACCGCACAGAAGCGGCTGAGCGTCATTCAGCAACCAAACAGATGCGACCTCTGCATTAGCGTTTCCTGATAATACCCTATTTTCTGCGGGAATTGGTCACGGTTAAACCACAATCAATTGACAATTTTACCCAAATTAACGGCGCATTCGTATCGCGCTGCTGTTCGGGGTGTTTATGAGTGACTGACAAAAGCGTACAAATCGCCCCAAGCGGGCAATCGGAAACATATTCTTTAATCGCAAAGGTTATGGGGTTTCTGGCTGGCCTATTGCCAAAGGGCGATATGTTGTCAGATGCAGAGATTGCACGCCTCGAAAAACAGATGCAGGATTTTGTTGGTGGTGGCCAAGCGTTATTTGGACAGCGCCAAGGCATGTATTTCGGCTCGGCCCTTTTGGCCGGGTATTATTACAGTTTTACGTTAGCGGCCCTGTGCTTCACGCTCTATCAAATCACCGAGTTTATTGACCTTAGGGTGTCAAAAAAAGTTATGAGCTGGTCAGGTGGAAATGGGCGCAAAGCCGCAAAGCTTCATCACATGCTTGTCGCCAGTTCGTTCCTAAGTTCGTCGGCTGTTAGTTTTTTTGCCTTTTCGATCGCACGCATGGAAGGACCATCGTCGCATTTTACGCCGCTGTTTTTCTTATTCACTGCAGCACTGTTCGCAGCCGTCAACAACCACCAGATGCCAAAAATACTTATGGTTAGGCTGGTGGTGTATGGTTTTGTGTTCTTGTTCATTCCGGTCTTGGACATATGGACAGTTCGTCCTGGATTGGACTCGGTATTATGGCTGCAGTTTGCGACGGTGTTATTTGTTCTCTATTTCGTTGTTGATTGTTCGGCGATTTTCCTACGGCTATACCGTAAAGGTTTGGATCAGCTAGACGAGCTTAGACTTGAACGTGACAGAGCCCAAACCGCCTTTGAAGTTAAGTCGCAATTTGTTTCCGTCGTTAGTCACGAACTGCGTACACCGCTAACGTCGATCTTGGGCGCACTTGGTCTGCTTAACAGCGGTGCCTTCAAAGATCAGCCAGAGCGCGCCGAAAAAATCCTTGGCATTGCGCACAACAACAGCAAACGACTGTCTAACCTAATCAACGACCTGTTGGATCTGCAAAAATTTGAAGCCGGTCAAATGACGTATGAATTCGCTCCCGTTAATCTTTCCAAGCTTCTGAATGAAGCCGTTGAATCAATAACCGGGTTAGCGGACTCGTCCGAGGTTTCGATTGAAATCATAGCAACCGATCAGGCGATACATGCGCGCGCAGATGCAGATCGAATTCTTCAGGTCATGGCGAACCTACTTTCCAACGCCGTAAAGTTTTCAAAAACCGACGGCGCTGTTGAAATCGCTTTGCGTATTGCCGATGGCAAAGCACAGATTTCAGTGCGCGATTATGGAATTGGCATTCCAGCGAACTCTCGCGATCTTGTGTTTGGCAAGTTCAGCCAAGTAGACTCGTCTGATCATCGGGCTTTTGATGGCACCGGATTGGGAATGAGCATTTCTGAGCAGATCATGAAGGCCCACAATGGGGCAATTGATTATTCCAGCGAACTCGGCGAAGGCACGACATTTCGGATCGTTCTGCCACTTAGTTAAATTTTAATGAAAAATCTTGGATTTTGTCTAATTGTTGACAAACTTTTCACGCATCGTGAATGGAACAGCTTGGGTGTGTTCTCTGTATTCGGTTTATATTCTGCCCCTGCTTGCTAAATTAACTTAAATCCCCGGCACTGGGTTGTTGGGTACATATGGGCAAGAAAATGAGAATACTCGCTGTAGACGACGACCAATCAATTGTAGAGATTTTGGAACTGGCCCTGATTTCGATGGGACATGAAGAAGTACTGACCGCGAGCTGTGCTGCGGAGGCATTGGACACGATCGACATTTCGTCGGAAACTTTTGACTGTATCCTCTTGGATATTCAAATGCCGGAAACTGACGGCGTCGAGCTTTGCGCGATGATCCGGGACATTCCAGGTTACCGCAAAACGCCGATCATCATGCTGACGGCGATGTCTGATCGCAAACATATTGACCGGGCATTTGTAGCCGGGGCGACAGATTACATCACCAAACCGTTTGAGGCGATTGAACTAAACGCCCGCCTGTCCGTTGCCGAAAAGTTAAACGCCGAAATTCGCGAAAACTCTGCTAGCAATAAAAAAACCAGCGGCAACAAATTGAATGACATGGCTGATGCGCTTGTTTATCAGCCAGCCGTAAATATCGAAGACAGCTTTGATGTGGACGACGTGCCTGGCTATATGAATTTTCACGCCTTCCAGAATTACCTTCACCAGTTAGATCACGCAAAGTTTCTACTGGGCGAAATACTGGTGCTGAAAATCGCGGATATCAGTGCGATATTTGAACGCTGTGGGCCAAAAAGATACATCGAATACGTGACAGACGTAGCCGAAGCGGTATCTGACAATATTTATGGTGCTGACTGTGTTTTGTCGTACGCTGGGTATGGCTACTTTGTTGTCACCAGTTCCAGCGCGGCGGGGCAATGCTTGTCAAACGAACTTTACAGCGACGTTCAACAATTAGTCGAATCTATGGGCCT
>JBLHMX010000035.1:0-18434 GCA_047622625.1 Paracoccaceae bacterium
CAGATCGGTGTCGCGGTCGAAATTTCGCCAGGCCTACGCCGCCTGACCGCACCCAATGCGTCGCCCATGACGTTTCGGGGGACGAATACCTATTTGTTAGGCGAAAAAGACATCGCAGTGATTGATCCCGGGCCGGATCATCCTGAACATTTGGCGTCAATTTTAAAGGCTGTCGGCCCGGCCCATAAAATTGGCCATATTTTTGTGACCCACAGTCATGTTGATCATTCACCTTTGGCCAAGCGTCTGGCAGCCCTTACCGATGCGCCAATATTGGCCCTTGGCGACAGCTGGACGGGGCGCAGCCCGACGATGGAACGTCTGGCAAAAACGACAAATCTTGGAGGTGGCGAAGGTGTCGATGCGGATTTTGCGCCGGATATTACCCTGAAGGACGGTGAAAAGGTTAGCACATTTGAATGGGAACTGACCGCTATAACCACCCCCGGGCATTTTTCAAACCATCTTTGCTTTGCTTGGACCGGCGATAAAAGCCTGTTTTCTGGCGATCACGTAATGAGCTGGGCGACAACGCTGGTATCGCCGCCAGACGGTGATTTAACCGCGTTTATGACCTCGCTTAAAAAACTACAGGCAAGGGACCAGGACCAGATTTATTACCCGGGTCACGGCGAATTGCTAACTGATCCGCAACACATGCTGCGCCATCTCTACAGCCACAGAAAAGGCCGTGAATCCCAAATTCTCTCTGCGTTAGAGGATCAGGCATCCACGCCTCTTGAATTGACCCACAAAATTTATACGGAAATTCCCGAGGCATTGATGCCCGTCGCCGCCCGCAACGTGTTCGCGCATCTCATTGATTTAACCCAAAGAAACCTTGCTGAACCGACTGAAACTTTGGCTGCGGACGCCCGTTTCAGAATTGTTAGATAAATCGACCAAATTTCCGGTTTTCAGCCAACAATCCCCCTTGCCGCACGAAACTCGCTTTGGTATATGAACCAGCGCAAGGCAGGTTTGCCGCGCATGTTCCGGCGTAGCTCAGTGGTAGAGCAGTTGACTGTTAATCAATTTGTCGTAGGTTCGACCCCTACCGCCGGAGCCAACATAACTGCTTATAACCAACAACTTACCTGATTGACTTTGTCGTTACTGGGCCCGCTAGGCTTTTCTACGTAGCGTTTTGCTTAGCCAAGCGCACAGGGGTTCGGGTTGTACCGGGCATCCATTCTATTGGATTTGTGTTGGCATCCATGTGCGCCAGCAATTGAGTGAACACGTTTTAGTTAGAAAACGAATTTTCACTGCGGCGCCGATTTACGCACAAATACCTTCAACATAGAACACACCGACTGTTACGCCCAACCCGCGCCTTACACCGCAAAGCAACTTTACCCTGGTCAGCCTTTATTCATCCGGTTTTCAATCAGCTCTTCGACTACGCTTGGGTCGGCCAGTGTTGACGTATCACCAAGTGCGCCAAAATCATCTTCAGCAATTTTGCGCAAGATGCGGCGCATGATTTTGCCAGAGCGAGTTTTGGGCAAGCCAGGTGCCCATTGCAGCAGGTCGGGTTTCGCGATTGGGCCAATTTCTTTGCGCACCCAATTGCTTAATTCCACGCGCAGATCGTCGGCGTATTCTTCGCCAGCCATCAATGTCACGTAAGCGTAAATGCCTTGGCCCTTGATCGGGTGTGGATAGCCAACGACAGCGGCTTCAGAAACTTTGGGATGCGCGACAAGCGCACTTTCGACTTCGGCAGTACCCATTCGGTGGCCCGAGACGTTAATCACATCGTCAACACGCCCTGTGATCCAGTAGTACCCATCGGCATCACGCTTGCAGCCGTCGCCGGTGAAATAAAAGCCTTTGTAATCGGCAAAATAGGCCGAAACGAAACGTGCGTGATCGCCAAAAACGGATCGCATTTGACCGGGCCAGCTGTCGCGAATGCAAAGTACGCCTTCGGCCTCGGTTTTCGTAATCTCGGCCCCGGTCGTTGGGTCAAGAATAACTGGCTGTACGCCAAAAAACGGCCTAGTGGCAGAACCAGGTTTGGTTGCAATCGCGCCCGGCAATGGCGTCAACAAATGCCCACCAGTTTCGGTCTGCCACCAGGTGTCGACAATCGGGCTATTCCCCTTGCCGATGACGTCATTATACCAAGCCCAAGCTTCTGGATTGATCGGTTCTCCCACTGTTCCCAGCACTTTGATCGACGATAGATCGATACCGTCAACAAACTGATCACCCTGCGCCATTAACGCGCGAATGGCAGTTGGTGCGGTGTAAAACTGGTTGACCTTGTGCTTTTCGCAGACCTGCCAGAAACGGGACGCATTCGGATAAGTTGGCACGCCTTCAAACATCAACGTGGTCGCGCCATTGGCCAATGGGCCATAAACGATATAGCTGTGGCCGGTGACCCAACCCACATCGGCTGTACACCAAAATATGTCACCGTCATGATAATCAAACACATATTCATGGGTCATTGACGCAAACAGCAAATAGCCACCCGTTGTGTGCAATATGCCTTTGGGTTTGCCGGTGGAACCAGACGTGTAAAGGATGAACAATGGATCTTCCGCATTCATCGGCTCTGGTGCGCAATCAGCGGACGCGTCGGACATCATTGCCGTATATGAATGATCACGCCCCGTTTTCGCACCCACATCCGCGCCTGTGCGTTCAACCACCAGCGTGGCCACATCGCCGCAAATATCAAGCGCTTTATCGACGTTGGTTTTAAGAGGTGTGTTCTTGCCGCCGCGCGGTGCTTCATCTGCTGTCACCACCAGTTTGGCACCGCACCCGTCAACCCGAGACGCCAATGCTTCGGGTGAAAATCCCGCAAAAACAATGGAATGCACCGCGCCGATGCGCGTGCAGGCCAGCATGGCATAGGCGGCTTCCGGGATCATCGGCATATACAAAACGATGCGGTCGCCTTTGCTTACGCCCAAGGATTTATAGACATTGGCAAGCTTGCAAACCTTTTCATGCAGCTCTTTATATGTGATGCTTTTGTCGCCTGAGGGATCGTCGCTTTCCCAAATGATCGCCACTTGGTCGCCACGCGTTGCCAGATGCCGATCAATGCAATTAGCCGACACGTTTAATTCGCCATCTTCAAACCATTTGACCGACACATCCGGGTATTCAAAAGTTGTGTTTTTGACCTTAGTATAGGGCTTTATCCACTCTAACCGCTTGCCTTGTTCGCCCCAAAACGCCTCGGGATCGGCGATTGAAGCCGCATACATCTCTTCATATTGCGCCGCATTTATTTTGGCATTTGCAACGAAATCTGCGGCTGGCGGGTAAAGCTTATTGGCGGTCATTTTGATATTCCTACTTGCCCCGCACCTGCTGCGGGGGCTTTATCGAGAAAGAGGTTCCACAGCAAGTGTGGCACAGGCAATCCATTAGATTGCCAGATATTCATGCCTAAGTTTCTCATTGTCCAGAACCTCTTGGGCAGTTCCGTCAAAAACCACCTTACCCGTATCAAGAATTACGGCGCGATCGGCAAGCTTCAAGGCCGCAACTGCGTTTTGTTCCACGATTACAGTTGTGATGCCTTGTTCTTTGATCAAACCAAGTGTTTTTTCGATCTCTTGCACAATAATTGGCGCCAGCCCTTCATAAGGCTCGTCCAGAAGCAACACCTTGATATCACGCGCCAATGCCCGACCTATTGCCAGCATTTGCTGTTCGCCGCCCGACAAAGTCGTGCCCTCTTGTTTGCGCCGATCACCCAAACGGGGAAACAAATCGTAAATTCGGTCGATTGACCAACCGACGGGTTCGACAATCTGCGCCAGTTGAATATTTTCTTCAACAGTAAGGCCCTGAATAATACGGCGATCTTCGGGAACCAACGCAACACCCGCCTGAGCGGCCTCAAATGATTTCATTTTGTGCAGGTTCTGGTGATCCAGCCAAATTTCGCCGTGGGTTAGTGTTGGATCATCTAATCGAGCCAATGCCCGCAAGGTCGACGTTTTACCGGCCCCGTTTCGGCCCAGAAGCGCAAGAATTTCACCTTCATGCACGTTAAAGCTTACGCCCTGAACGATATAGCTTTCGCCATAATAGGCATGAATGTCATAGACCGAAAAGTAAGCTGGCGCGTTCTTTGCGTGGTTTGCATTTTTTGCCAAATTTGCGTTCATTGTTCTATCCTTATGCCGCCGTTGTACCAAGGTATGCTTCTTGAACCTTTGGATGGCCCTTAATATTTTCTGGCAAATCCTCAACAATCACAGTGCCTTGCGCCAAAACACTGATTTTTTCGGCCAATGAAAACACGACATGCATATCGTGTTCGATCACAGCCATTGTGATGGCACGCTTGGATTGAATTTCCTTCAGAAGGTCGATCGTATTATTGGTATCGGCCCGCGCCATGCCTGCTGTGGGTTCATCTAACAGTAATAACTTGGGGTCTTGAGACAAACACATCGCCATTTCAAGCCGTCGCTTGTCGCCTCGTGAAAGACTGGACGCTGTCATGCCTCTTTTGTCCTGCATCGACACATCGATCAGCATTTGTTCGGTTTTGTCGCGAATGTCCGCTTCTTGCAGCACGCCGCCCCAAGCCTTCATCGAAAACGCGCCGTCACGTTTTGCAAAACAGGGGATCATCACGTTTTCAAAAACCGTCAAATCGCCAAAAATCTCGGGCGTTTGAAACACGCGGCTGACACCAAGTTGGTTAATGTCGTGCGGTTTTGCACCCAACAACGACTGTCCGTCAAAAATCACCGAGCCCGTGTCGGGGATCAACTTGCCGACAAAACAGTTCAGTAAGGTCGACTTCCCTGCGCCGTTTGGGCCGATGATCGCATGAATTGTGTTTTCTTCAACCCGCAGATTGACGTCATCAAGCGCCTTCAATCCACCGAAACGTTTAGATACACCACTGACTTCTAGAATTGCCATAGCTCTGCTTTCCTATTCCGCGGGTTCGGGCGCGTGTTTGCGATCATCATCAAGCGCCTTTTTCTTCTTACGGGTAACAACATTCCAAATCCGCGAACCGCCTTCGACAAGGCCACCGGGCAGGAAGATAACGACCAGAATGAACACAGCACCAAGCGTTAGGTGCCAGCCCTTACCGACGAATGGATGTATCAGATAGACCAAGGCGTCCTCGATCCCGTCTGGCATCCAATCAAACCAGCCGTGCAGAACCGTGTCGTTGATTTTTTGGATGATGGCTTCGAAATACTTGATGACGCCTGACCCAAGGATCGGCCCAATTAACGAGCCGACACCACCCAGAATTGACATGATGACCACCTCGCCTGACGCTGTCCAATGCATCCGCTCGGCCCCGGCCAATGGGTCCATAGATGCCAGCAAACCTCCAGCAAGACCTGCATACATTCCTGACACTACAAAAACCGCAAGCGTGTAGGGCCGTGAGTTAATACCCGTGTAATTCAACCGGGTTTGATTGGATTTGATCGCACGCAGCATTAAGCCAAACGGTGAGCGGAAAATGCGGATCGACAGGTAGAACATGCCGATCATGATCAACGCACAAAAATAGTATCCAAAGTTAAAATCGAAGTTCCAAGCCCCAAGATTAAGCTTGAAAGTCGATTGCATTTCCTGGCCGAAAAGATGCGGGATCGCCGGCATATTTTCCGAATGGAAGAACTGCGGGTCAGATCGATAAACTTGCAATCCAGTTTCACCATTGGTGATCGTTGTGCCCAAGAACCGGCCAAATAAGTCGGAATAGGCAATCGCGAACATCATTTGAGCGAAAGCAAGTGTTAGGATTGAAAAGTAAATACCTGAACGGCGCAAACAAATGTAACCGATCATCAATGCAAAGACAGCAGAAACGATTACCGAAAGAACAATACCAGGAATAACGTTATATCCCAGTAGCTTAAACATCCAAACGGCGGAATAGCTGCCGACACCCAGGAAGGCTGCGTGACCAAATGACAAATAACCAGTCAAGCCGAACAACAAGTTGAACCCGATTGCGAAGATCGCAAAAATCACAAAGCGCTGCATCAAGTCGGGATAGCCTGCGTTGAACTGCGCCAGCGCGCCCTCGGTAGGGAAAGGGTTAAGAATGAACGGAGCCAGCAATACAAGCGCTGCCACAACGATAAGCAAAGTTCTGTCTTTTTTGGTGCCAAACATGATTTATTCCTCTGCCACGCCGACTTTGCCCATAAGACCACGCGGCCGGACAAGAAGGATGATGATTGCCACTAGGTAAATGATAATCTGATCGATACCCGGAAATATGGATTTGATGCCGTTCATTGACGCAAAACTTTCCAGAATGCCCAGCATGAAACCCGCCAGAACCGCCCCCGGAAGCGAGCCCATGCCGCCGACAACGACGACCACAAACGACAACACCAAGAAGTCCATACCCATGTGGTAATTGGGCGAATTGATTGGCGTGTACATCACGCCAGCCAACCCCGCGACGGCAGCGGCTATACCAAACATAATGGTAAATTTCTTGTCGATATTGATGCCCAGCAAGCCAACGGTTTCCCGATCTGCCATGCCAGCACGCACGACCATGCCAAAGGTCGTAAAACGTAGGAATGAAAACACTGCACCAATGACCATCATGGAGAAGGCGAAATAGACCAGCCGCCAGTAGGGATAGATAATCGCGTTTTCCGCGAATCCGATCAGCACACCAAAATCAAGTGAACCTTTGAACATATCTGGCGCAGGTGTCGGGATTGGGTTGGCACCATAAAAGGCCTTGATGACCTCTTGCAACACAATCGCCAAACCAAAAGTCACCAGGATTTGATCCGCATGCGGGCGCTTGTAGAAATGCTTGATTAGTCCGCGTTCCATGATGAATCCGACCGCCAACATGATCGGTATGGCGAACAAGATGGCAAGCGGCACGGTCCAGTCGATTATACTGTTTCCCGTGGCTTCGCCGAACCAATGAACGATGTAAGGTGTTTTAATTTCCAGTGGTTTACCAAGGAAATTAGTTTTTACCGGATCAAGGGTCACAAAGGAAAATGAAAGGATTTTCTGCAAGGTTACCGCAGAAAACGCACCGATCATGAATATAGCGCCGTGGGCGAAATTAACGACACCCAATGTGCCGAATATCAACGTCAGACCTAAGGCGATCAAAGCATAAGCACTGCCTTTATCAAGCCCGTTTAGGATTTGTAGAAGGATTGCGTCCATCGTTCCCGCCCCTGGAATTATTTTCGGCTATGTATCTGAAATTGCCAGCCGCGTCACAAGAAATGCAACGCGGCTAGCGGTGTCAAGAGATCGGCTTAAGCGCCTGGGTTACAATCGCCCAAAGAACCGCCCGCAAACATCGGGTGATCAACAGCGTATTCAACTTGGCTGCGTGGTGTCACTTCAACCACTTCCAGGACGTCAAATTCACTTGTTGGGTTTTCTTTACCCTTCACAACTAGCACATCTTTGAAGCACTGGTGATCTTCGGCGCGGTATTCAACATCGCCGTTACCAAGACCCGAGAACTTAAAGCCTTCAAGCGCTTCAGCAACGCCACAAGGGTTGTGTGTGCCTGCACGCTCACATGCATCCGCATAAAGCAGCGTCTGACAGTAAACTGTGTGTGCAGCCTGGGATGGTGGGAAACCGTAAGCTTCGCCAAAGGATTTAACGAAAGCCTTAGAGCCTTCATCCTGCAAGGACCAATGCCAGTTGGTTGAGCCAAAGATACCTTTAACGTTATCGCCAGCACCTTTCGCCATCAGGCGAGAGTACAAAGGAACAACGATTTCAAAGTTCTTACCGTTAACCTGCTTGTCGCGCAGACCAAACTGAACCGCAGCAGTCAACGAGTTAATCATGTTCCCGCCGTAGTGGTTCAGAACCAGGATATCAGCGCCTGAATTCAAAACTGGCGCAACATACGAGCTAAAGTCAGTTGTCGCCAACGGTGTAAGCACGTTGTTAACAGTTTCCCAGCCTTTGGCTTCGGTTGCAGCTTGAATGGATTCTTGCTGCGTCCAACCCCAAGTGTAATCTGCCGTTAGGTGATAAGCACGACGGTCTTTGCCGTACATTTTCTCAAGCACAGGTGCCAAAGCAGCACCAGACATGTAACCGTTAAAGAAGTGACGGAAACCGTTGGCTTTTTTGTCTTTACCCGTTGTGTCGTTAGAGTGGGTCAGACCCGCCATAAAGATCACGCCTGCATCTTGGCACAAGCCCTGAACCGCAATCGCAACACCCGAAGAAGAACCGCCTGTAATCATTACAGCGCCGTCTTTTTCAATCATTGATTTGGCCGAAGCACGGGCCGCATCTGATTTAGTTTGCGTGTCACCAGTAACGAAAGTTACCTTGTTGCCAAGGATCCCGTTGCCTTTGAGCGAGTTAGACGAAAACGTATTCATCATGCCGCCGTCGCCTTCACCGTTCAGGTGTTGGACTGCAAGCTCGTATGCGCGCAGCTCGTCGCCACCTTCATCTGCATAGGGGCCAGTTTGTGGAACGTTAAAACCAAGAACCACTTTACCGCCGCTAGGGGCATTTGTGTACGCGTTCGCGGCATTTGTGAAAAACGCCGGCATCGCCAAACTGGCTGCGCCAGCAACGGCACCCGTTTTTAGCAAGCCGCGCCGTGTTAGGATAGATTTTGACATGAATTTCCTCCCGTTCGTGTCTAGTTTCGGTTGCCCGGTGAAACAGAGCAACTGGCCAATTTAGGCTAGCCGCAGTATCAATCGAGTATTGTAAAAAAATCAACAGAGCCTTGGTTTGGCTAGGTTATTTAGTAAATTTGGATATCAATATTTGACATATTTTGTAAATTTGTTTACAAAATCGAAGACAACACGCTGTAATCATTTGGGGTTTTAATTTGGTATCGCCTTTTGTTGGAACCCGCATACGCGAGCGCCGCGAGGCGATAGGATTAAAGCAATCCCAGTTGGCACGGGAAATCGGGATCTCGGCCTCTTATCTAAACTTGATCGAACATAATCGCCGCAGAATCGCAGGTAAAGTTCTGTTGGATATTGCGACACGGCTGAACACCAACATCTCGTCCCTTCAAGACGGGGCGGAAACGGCCTTAGTTCAAAACCTGCAAAAAGCGGCGATTGCATCCGATAATCCAGTCGAGATTGACCGCATTGAAGAAATGGTTGGCCGGTTTCCGGGCTGGGCGCGACTTACGGCAGATCTACAGACGAAATCCAGTCGGCTTGACCGCATTGTCACCAGATTGAATGATCGGCTGACCCATGATCCTTTCTTGTCCGAAAGCCTGCATGAAATGCTGTCAAACATCACCGCGATTTATTCGACGGCTGGAATTTTAAAAGACATGCCCGACATCGACCCAACGCAACAATCCAGATTTCACAGCAACCTTTTCGACGAAAGCGAACGACTTTCTGAAATCTCGCAGGCCTTGGTTTCGTATTTTGATCAAATGGCAGAGGGCGAAAAACCTCTGTCGACGCCACTGGATGAAGTAGACGCATTCTTGCGCGGTCACGGATTTTGGTTTCCGAAAATTGAAGGTTCCAATACGCACGCTGAATTGCTTGCATCCAGCACAACCTTAACGTCCCATGCCTCAAGAACGCTTGCAGCCGACTTGCTGCAACAAGTGGAAATCGACAGGAAAAGCCTGCCGTTGGATGAGTTCTTGGTCAGGGCAAAAGTGGGAAATTTTCGACCCGACCTCATTGCTTTAAGTTTTGGCTGTGATTTAGCGACTGTGTTTCGACGACTGGCGTTTCTGGCCAGTTCCGAAGACCATCCGGACTTTGGGCTGATCAGCTGTGATATCTCTGGCGCCGTTACATTCCGCAAAAGCCTGCCCGGGTTTTCGCTGCCAATGTATGGGGCCGCCTGCCCTTTGTGGCCACTTTACCAATCTCTGGCCCAACCACAGGTTCCGCTTAGGTATGTCTTGGAAACACCAGAGGGCGCACATTTTGTGGCCTATGCGCAAAGTCATGTCGTCAGCCAACCCGCATTCGGACGGCCGCAAGTTATCCAGGCTGACATGCTGTTTCATCCGCTGCCCGCTGGCGATCAAACCCAAACCTCACTATTGCAATCGGATGTTGTGAAGATCGGCCTTAGCTGTCGGATTTGCCCACGCCAAAACTGCCAAGCTCGCCGCGAGCCGACAATTCTAAGTGATACAAACTGACCCACTTGCCAATCAGCGCAAATTGCGGATGATAGCGCGACGCCTCTTATAGGGGCAAAGGGGGGTATGTGGGCAAACGCGTCCTGCTTATTGAAGACGAGCCAAATATTATCGAGGCGATCACGTTTTTGCTGAAGCATGACGGTTGGTCTGTGTCGTCTCATTCCGATGGGGCCAACGCAATCGAGGTTGTGCAACGAACCCAACCTGATTTGTTGATATTGGACGTCATGCTGCCAAACCGCAGCGGCTTTGATATATTGCAAGAACTTCGCGCAAACGATCAGACACCCCGATTGCCGATTTTGATGCTGACCGCAAAAGGGCAAGCAAAAGACCGTGAAATTGCAGAACGCTTCGGGGCCGATGTCTATATGACCAAGCCATTTTCCAACCAAGAAATGCGCGATGCTGTGCGTAGGTTGGCGACACCATGACTGATGCAAAACGAAATTCCAAAACGCCTCCTGCTCAATTTATTGATCTGAAAAGCTATCGCCAAAAGCGTTTGAAGGATGCGGCCACGTTATTGCCATTGTTCGGCGGCTTGGTTTTCTTATATCCCTTAATCTATCTTTTTGTCCCAATCGGTGAACCCAGCTCACCTGGGACGACGACGATTTATTTGTTCAGCTTCTGGCTTATTCTGATCGTTTGCGCCGCGTATTTGGCACCGCGGATGCAAACCAACCACAAACAAGACTGATGTTGTCGTTCAATACATTGGTCTTTGTGGCCGTGCTTTATGTTTCGTTCCTGTTTTTGGTGGCTTTCGGTGCTGACCGATTGTCAAAACACCGCCGACTTGCGTGGTTGCATTCGCCTTTGGTCTACACATTATCGCTTTCGATCTATTGCACAGCCTGGACATTTTATGGTGCCGTTGGGTCTGCTGCGCGCAATGGGCTTGAGTTCTTAGCGATTTACCTAGGCCCAACCTTGGTGTTCATCGGTTGGTGGTGGTTTCTGCGCAAACTTGTGCGCATTGGCCAAGTTCACCGGATTACATCGATCGCTGATCTCTTGTCATCGCGCTACGGCAAAAGCGCGTTTCTTGCGGTGATTGTCACGTTGTTGGCTGTTGTCGGCTCGACGCCCTATATTGCGCTACAATTACAATCTGTGGCATTCAGCTTTTCGGTTTTGGCTGACGCGGGCAAAACTGGCGGCGAACAGTTGGATGTCAATGCAACCGCATTTTGGCTAGCTGTAGGTCTAGCGATTTTCACGATCTTTTTCGGCACGCGGAATATCGATGCAAACGAACGCCACCACGGTGTCGTCACCGCCATCGCTGTTGAAGCAATTGTAAAGTTGGTCGCCTTATTGGCGGTCGGCATTTTTGTAGTTTGGGGCGTGGCCGATGGCCCAAGCGATATTCTGGCGCGCATTGAAACATCCGAGATTACGCGCAAATCGGCGCAAGGCAGTCGGTGGATCACCCTGTTGTTTCTGTCTGCGGCCGCAATAATCTGCTTGCCGCGCATGTTTCAAGTCACCGTCGTCGAAAACTCTGACGAATCCCATCTTTCAACTGCTTCCTGGGCCTTCCCGCTTTATCTGTTTTTGATGAGCCTGTTTGTGTTGCCGATTGCTGTCATGGGCCTGACGGTGCTGCCCGAAGGATCAAACCCCGATTTGTTTGTGCTAACGCTGCCGATTTCTCAAAATCAGGAAGGCCTTGCAATGTTGGCGTTTCTTGGCGGATTTTCTTCGGCCACATCTATGGTGATTGTCGCCGCGATTGCCCTGTCGACAATGGTGTCAAACCATATTGTGATGCCGTTTTGGCTAAGTATCAATGCCGCAAACAACCCGATCAGTGGGGATGTACGCCTGATCTTGATCCGCTCGCGACCGTATCAGCATCGCGGCTGTTTTGGCGCTTGGCTATGCCTATTTTCGCTTTACAGGCGGCTCTACAGCGCTTGCCTCTATTGGCTTGATAAGTTTTGCAGGGGTTGCGCAGGTTTTACCAGCAATGGTCGGCGGAATATTCTGGCGCGGCGCCACACGACGCGGTGCAATAGCTGCGTTATGCGCAGGGTTTGTGATCTGGGCCTACACGTTGTTTTTACCAAGTTTTGAAGGCAGCTGGATAATGTCCGCGCACACTTTGCAACACGGGCCCTGGGGAATTGAAATCCTAAAACCCCGCGCGCTGTTTGGCATGTACAACATGGACCCTCTGGTCCACGCACTTATTTGGAGCATGGGCGTCAACGTCATAACATTTGTTGGCGTTTCGTTGTTTTCGTTCCCAACCCCGATAGAACGGTTGCAAGGCGCGCAATTTGTAAATGTATTCCAAAGCTCGTCTGCGCAGGGCAGTTGGGCCACGGGCTCGTTCGCTGCCGAAGATTTGCTTTTAATGGCGAAACGAATTTTGGGTGACGCGCCGGCCTTAACCTTGTTTAACGCGGCGGCAAATTCGCAGGGTAAACCCGGCGTGTTACCCGAAGCGACCAGCGAATTCGTCGATCATTTGGAACGCGAACTTGCGGGCAACGTCGGAGCGGCGACGGCCAACGCAATGGTCGGGCAGATCACTGGCGGTTCAACCATATCCGTCAGTGATTTAATCGCTGTGGCAGATGAAGCCGCGCTAATTATGGAACATTCCAGCCAGCTTGAAATTAAATCCAAAGAACTGACCCGCACAGCGGGCGAACTACGTCGGGCCAATCAGAAATTGACCGAATTGAGCGTGCAAAAAGATGGCTTTCTCAGCCAAATCAGCCACGAATTGCGCACACCTATGACATCAATCCGATCTTTCGCTGAAATCCTGAAAGACAATGAACAATTAGGGCCGCAGGACGCTCAGCGATATTCATCGATTATCCTTGACGAGAGCATCCGACTTACCCGCCTTCTTGATGAAATCCTGGACCTAAGTTTTCTTGAAAATGGCCAAGTGGATTTGAATTTTGAAGCGGGAAATTTGGGGCTTCTGATTGATCGCGGAGTTTCTTCAAGCTCTAGTATTGAAGGGCGTAAACCACTGATTATTCACCGAGATTTTGCCGCGGAAAACATCGACCTAACGACGGACATGGATAGGTTGACCCAAGTATTCATCAACCTGATTTTCAACGCGCACAAATATTGTGACGCCGAAATTCCTGAACTGAAAATCACCACACGCGCGTTGGGCACGAAACTTGAAATTGATTTCATGGACAACGGGTCTGGAATTGCTGCGCCTGATCGCGAGATAATCTTTGAAAAATTCTCACGCTTGTCTGACACCGCTTCAGCGGGTGCGGCTGGACTTGGGCTTGCTATCTGTCGCGAAATTATGCGCAATCTTGGCGGCGGTATTCGCTATGTGGCGACGCCCGACGGTGGCGTATTCCGTGTCAGTTTGGACCTGCAACCTGCAAAAACCGGTTAATCATACAAGGCGGGCATGTTTTTTGCGAATGCTTCAGACCGCTTGCACGCCATAGAATGGCGTAATTAAAAAACTACCAAAGATCCGGGTTTTCGCGCACTAAACCTTGTCTTAAACGTTTTCCCAAGGAAAACTATCCAGTCGCTCGAACCCTGTGTCGGTGATCAAAACCTGAGTTTCCAGCTTGATGCTTTCGGCACCTATTTCCGCCATCAGGCTTTCAACGCAAAGCACCATACCGACCTCAAAACACCCAGAGGTCGCCCGATCTGACCAATCCACATGTAACAGCACCACCGGCCATTCGTCGGCCATGCCAACGCCGTGTAGGGCCAGCGAATAGCGATAATCCACATGTGCCGCAGGAATTCGCCAGCTTTTTTCGTTGAATTCTGCGAACTCCATGCCTGGCTTAAGCAAAGCAAGGTTGTGATTAACCTGATCCAGTGCCGTCCCATAAAGACGCTTTTGGACCTCGCTCATTGGCTCATAGCCACAAGTCCAAGACCGCGAAATGTCAGCGCAATAACCGTATGGCCCAACCATGTCGGTATCAAACGAAATCATCTCGCCTTTCTGACATTCCCGATCCGAGCATTCCTTGTACCAAGGGTTAGTATTTGGGCCACAGGTTAGTAATTTGGTTTCCAACCAATCTCCGCCCGAGCGCGCGTTTTCAAAATGCAGGTGCGCCCAAAGTTCGCGTTCCGTGGCACCCGGGGTCGAGTTTTCGTAAATTCGCGCCATGCCCGCCTCGCAAACCCGAATGGTCCAACGCATCAATTCAATTTCTTCGGGTGATTTGATTGCGCGGGCAAGCTCGGTCAGTTTTGTGCCTTCAATTACGGTGATCTTCTGCTCTGTAAGCGCGTGAACGCCGGGAAAATCCAATTTGTCCGCGGCAAGGCGCAAATTATCCGGCACGTGTCGCCGCATCAGTTCGGCGATTTCATTGGCCCAGTCAGTGACCTGAAGGTCAGCTTTGTCGCCATTGGCCATGAACATCCAACCCTTAGCGGTTCTAATTTCATCAATGCCCGGCAGGCCATCATTTAAGTGTTCGCAGCCTTTAAATTCAAACATCACAGCCGGACCGTCCGCCAATATTAACGCGTATCTTAAGGGATTATGGGCGGTCCAGACCTGCATATTGGAATTGTCGAAAGCGTATCGAATGTTAATCGGGTCATAAAGCAGCAGCGCGCCCACATCTTCACGAGCCATTTCTGCGCGGAACCGGGCAAGCCGATACGCACGCGCCTTTGCCACAATGTGATCACTAACCGGAGATTTCAGCGGTTTATCAGCGCCCTCGCTATTCAAATAGGCCAATTTTCGATCATCTTTGAACGGAGTATGCGCCATGTAGGGTTTCCTTTTGGTATTCAAAGCAATCGGCAACAAAACGCTACCTAAAATGTACAGGTGTGTCCATATCGGAATTCTCTTTTGCTCAATTCAACGATGCTTCGATCCCTACACCCAACGCTATTGCCTGCTTCATCACAAATTCAGCCGCCGCCAAATCCTGTGAGGCAACGCCAAGCGAGCGGTATAAAGTTATGTCTTTGTCTGACGTGCGACCTGGATGGTCGCCGGCAAAAACTTCGCCAATTTCGGCCAAAATATCAGCCTTTTGGATGACGCCGAGTTCCAATGCATCAATGATTTCAAGGGCTTGGGCAAATGCGGATGGACGGTAGTCTACAAATATTTGTGCGGCCTTTAGAACTGATTGGTCAATTTCCTGAAAGATCGGCATAGATGCGCCCACCGCATTGACGTGGGTGCCGGGCGCAAGCCAATCGCCGAACAGAATTGGTGTTTTTGTCGAGGTTGTCGTGCAAATTATGTCAACAGCCTTTACTGAATTCTGCACGTTATCGGCAGCAGAAAACGAAAGATTGGGATAAATCCCAGACAGTTGTTCAACGAAGTTTTCCGCTTTGGCCAGATTGCTTCCAACAACGGTCACCCGCTCGATTTGTCGAACAGCACACATGGCTGCGATATGGCTTTCTGCTTGCTCTCCTGTGCCGACGATCGCCAAACTATGCGCATCTTTGCGTGCCAACGCATCGGTCGCGGCCCCGCTTGCGGCGGCAGTTCTGATCGCGGTTATTGCATCTGCGCTCATGATTGCGGCTGGAACACCGGTTTTGGGGTCGAAAACCAACATCGCGCCGATATGTGACGATAGGCCATTTTCGGGGTTGCCAGGGAACAGGCTTAAAAGTTTGACACCATACGTGCCGCCATCGTTCAAAACGCCCGGCATAATGCCAAGTTTGTTTGGCCCACCAACATCAATCGCTGTGCGTAGGGGCAGGTTCGCCTCGCCGCGCGACACGCCAATCATTGCTTTCCGAGTGATCAAAATTGCCTGATCCATCGGCAGAAGGTCTGTGACTTCTTTGGCGGATAGAATAATCATAATATTGCCCTTTTACCTTTGGGCCAAAGCGTTCCAACGGGCGCTAGGCCTAATACTTCTTCTAACATCGCAGTATATTCTATTGGTCTGGTGACATAGGGAAAGTGGCTGGCGCCATCCAAATGATATGCCCGCGAGGGTTGCAAATTGTCGCGAACCTCCTGTTGCCACGCGGGTGAAATCAGATGATCATCACCACAATCAAGGGTGAAAACTTTGGAAGCCGAAAGTTTGACCCGCGGCAATTTCGGCCCGGTTTTCAAAGCGTTCAGGCGCGCGCGCAGTTCGGCCTCGGGAATTCTGCCTTGAACTTCTAACATCAAAAGTTCTGCCAAATCCGAATATGGATGCTGCGGCGTGACCCATTGCGCAAGCCCCGCTGTAAAACCCGCGCGCAGATCTTCGATAGGTGTGGCTGCAAGATCAGACTTGTAAGGCGGCATTTGATCGAGCCCTATAACAGAGGGCAACGTGTTTGCAGCGATCAATCCACCAAGCAAACCGCCATGATTTGCTGCCAGATACTGTGCCAAATACCCGCCTAGTGATGACCCAAGAACAACTGCATTGTGCAGCCCGAAGATCGTAACCATTTTGGCAATATCTGACGCCCAGTCAGCAATGCTACCTGAGGCCGGATAACTAAGCGCCAAAAGCCGCGCGTGATTTTTTAGGGGTGCAATTTGCTGCCAGAAAACATCAGCGCGCCCCAATGTTCCAGGAATTAAAATCAAGGGCGGGCCCGTCTCGCCCACGCGTATATAGCCCCAGTCGCGGCCGGAAATAGTTATTCGGGTTTCTGGATGTGTCTTAACAAACAGATCGCGCGAACTGATCAGAGCGTTTGTCATTTATCGAAAACCCCATCCCAGTTAGTCGCACATTCGTAGACTGGCAAAGGTTGCCGAAAAACGCAATGGCGCCCCTATGCCCCCAATCGCGATGGCGCGATGGTGCCGGGCTCTAGCCCCTCGTCCAAAATGAACTGCGGAACCGGGTTGCCAAGGATTTCCGCAGCGGAAAACTGGCTAAGGGCTGGGGCCGATTGGATGCCGTAACCGCCCTGCCCAGCCAACCAGAAAAAGCCTTTGGTGTGATTGGAATATCCAGAAACCGGTGCTTTATCAGCCACAAAACTGCGCAGCCCGGCCCATTGGCTTTCTATGCGCCGTACCGATATTTCAAATGCACTCTGAATACGGTCAACGCAAATTGCGACATCCATTTCATCGGGCTGGGCGTCACAGGGTGGCGAAGGTGTTTCATCGGCTGGCGAGATCAGCAACTTGCCCGCATCAGGTTTCAAGAAGAATTGTTCATCAATATCAATGGTTATCGGCGTTCTATCCGCCGCTGATCCAAGTGGATTTTCAACCATCAAGACAGTGCGTCGTTTGGGAACAAGGTCCACTTTATCGATACCCGCAAGGGCGGCAATTTCGTCAGCCCAAGCACCCGCGGCATTCACAACTATGGGTGCCGATATTTGCACCTTAGCTGTTTGAATGTCCCAGTTTTCGCCATGCTTAGTCAATTCCAAAACTTGCGAATTGGTCAGTAATACGCCCCCCAACCCTTTGAATTGGCGAAGGTACCCTTGATGCAAGGCGGCGACATCGATCTCGTGACCACCGGAATCAAACATCGCCCCATTGGCATAGCCATCGCGCAGCAACGGCTGTTTCTGCTGGGTCTCAGCACCACTGATGCGGGCAACATTTGGATCACCAGACAGTTCAGCGATAGCTGCGTCTAAGGCGTCATCCTGATTTTTACGTGCCACCATCAGAACCTGGCGGGGCGACAACAACGGCGTTTGGGTGAACCCTTTGGGCGTCTGTTCAAAGAACGCGCGTGAAGCGCGGGTTAACGCGCGAATTGGGGCCGGCCCATAGCTTGGCACAAACATCGCTGCTGATCGTCCTGTCGTATGATAGCCCGGTTGCGGCTCCATTTCCAGTAACAGGGTTTTGCCATGACCAGCTAAGGCCGCGGCAACAGAAGCCCCCGCAATGCCCGCGCCAATGACTACGATATCGACTGTTAGGTTGTCCTTGGTATTTTGGGGCAATGGACCCTCCGATTAGTAAACCCAGTTTTAGTTTGCCCATGTTGCCCGATTTTCCCTCGATTCAAAAGTGGCATTTGATAGCGAGGTTTCGAAATTTACTTGCAAATGCATATATAAATAACTAAGGTCGTATCAAATTGCCAATGCCGCTTGAAAGGCCCGCTATGACAGCCAATAACTTGCTTGATGATCTCGGAGGGATGTTGCTGGCTGGCACAATTGAGGTGGTTGATCTGACCTGCATTCTTGGCCCAGATACGCCCATATTCCAAAAATCAACGGACCCTGCCAAGGCAGCACCCAAGATCGAGATTAACAAAATATCGGAATACGATGCTGACGGGCCATTTTTCGCATGGAACTGGATGGTTCTCGGCGAACATTCCGGCAC